>JANORE010000172.1:0-3302 GCA_031415155.1 Akkermansiaceae bacterium
AATCGGCCAGACGATCGCTGGAAATGCCGATCAAGAACCACTTCCATTCGTCGCCATCGATCCACCGACCGTGTCGATGCAGTTCTCCATCAATGATGGCCCACTTGCAGGAAAAGAAGGCAAGCACGTCACCACCCGCGCCATTCGTGACCGCTTGATGAAGGAACTCAAAACAAACATTTCCATCACCGTCGATGACACCGACACGGCGGGACTCTTTGATGTTTCCGCTCGTGGAGCCATGCAGATCGCCGTGCTCGTCGAGCAAATGCGCCGCGAGGGATTCGAAGTTCTCGTTTCCCGGCCGGTCGTTATTTTCCGCCGTGATGACAACGGGAAGCTGCTCGAACCCTACGAGACGCTCTATGTCGAGGCTCCCGGTGAATACACCCAAGGGATTTTGAAAATCCTCATGAACCGCAAGGGCCTCATGGAACACATGGATACCGAGGCCAGTGGCCGCGTTTTCATCCAATCCGTCATTCCGACACGCGGCCTCATCGGCTTCGAGACCGAGCTGGTAAACCTCACCTCCGGCCACGGCATTATGAGTCACTTGTTCAAGGAATACGCACCGCACGCGGGTGAAATCCAGAACCGCACGACTGGCACGCTCGTTTCCATGGATTCTGGCACTGCGACTCCCTACTCGCTGCAAATGCTTGAAGACCGTGGCACACTCTTCGTCGCTCCTGGCGATGCGGTCTATGGCGGGATGCTCGTCGGAGAAAATCCACGCGTCGGCGATCTTCCGGTCAATCCCGTTAAGGAAAAGCATCTCGACAACATGCGTTCCTCCGGTAAAGACAAGACTTCCAAGCTTACCCCGGCCCTACGCTTTTCCCTCGAACGTGCCATTGAATACATCGATGCCGACGAACTTGTGGAAGCAACACCGCTCAACATTCGTCTCCGCAAGCGTATTCTTGACGCCAGCGTCCGCAAACGTTCCCAAAAGACGGCATCTGGCTCCGAAGACCGCGGCGGCCGCTAAATCGACGGGAAAGCGAGATTCGTCTCGCTGGAGCGTGGAGATAACTTCCACGCTCCCTCCCCTTCCCTGTTTATTCCTGTAAAATCTGCGGTTGTAACAAATCTAGATTTCCCACTTCGCCTTTCTGAGTCTCTGCCCTTGCCACGCGGCGATTCACCACCTTGACTTCTCGCCACTCCATTTTCATACCGTGAAAGCCCACGAACTCTACTCCACCGTTGACCCCGCTATTGTCACTCAGATCCTCGATTGGTTTCGCGCCAACGACCGAAATGTTTACCGATCCGCCGTCGCCACTCTTGCCTCGAATCGAAAACTCCGCCCGATTTTCATCTTGAAAAAATCGTTGGTTGAGCAATATGCGTGGATTCAAAAAACTTTAAAGATCAATGCTTGTGACACTATCGGCGAGCATCTTTTGCAAGCTTACTTGATGTCGGGTCAGCAATCCATGCTCGGCATGTTCTGCGATGGTCTTGGCATCCCTCACGATGGCAAAGGCTCGGTGGTCGGCGATTTACCGAAAAAGCTCGATCCCGTGCGCCTTGATACGACGATTGACCGCTTGGTCGACATCTTCGAACCCAAGCTCTTCACCGTTTATCTGCACTGCTTCAATATGCAAGCGCCCGGCGGTTGGTCTGAGCTGACTGCGAAATTAGAATCTGACGAGCGCCTCACCCTGGCGTGAAGAAGTTGAGAGTTTAGCGTTGAAAGTTGAGAGTAAGATTTCTAATCATAGATCGTTTTCTTTCATCTCTTCGCCTCTTTCTCTCAACTCTCAACTACCTACCCTCAACCTCTTCAAATGCCCAAGGTCTATGTAAAAACCTACGGCTGCCAGATGAATGAGCGCGATTCCGAGCAGGTCTTACGCATGTTCAGCGAGGGCGGCTACACCGTCACTGCCGATGAAAATGAGGCGGATGCGGTCCTCATCAATACCTGCTCCGTCCGTGATCAGGCCGAGCAAAAGGCGCTCGGGAAAATGGGAAATATGATCCACCAAGGCCGCGACCGGAAACACGTGGTCTATGGCTTCATGGGCTGCATGGCCCAATCACGCGGCGAGGAACTTTTCAAAACCATCCCAAGCTTGGACGTCGTCGTCGGCACGCAGAAGTATCACAAGGTTTTCGAATACGTGGACGGCATTCTCCAAAAGCGGATGGAAAACCGCATGGATGACCCTGCCTTTTCCCTGCGCGGCACCAGTGTTTGCGACACCGCCGAGGAAGAAGGCTCGCAAAACACAATCCGCGATCACATTTCCAAAGCTCACGAAGCCAGTGCCTTCGTCTCGATCATGCAGGGCTGCAACATGCGCTGCTCCTTCTGCATTGTCCCCGATACTCGTGGCAAAGAACGTGGCCGCCCGATTTCTGAAATCGTCGGCGAGGTAAAGCATCTCGCCGCACACGGCGTGAAAGAAGTCACCCTGCTCGGCCAGATTGTGAATTTATACGGGCGCACCGAGTTTCCGAAAATCGACAACAAGTCGCCTTTCGTTCAGTTACTTGAGGCCGTGCATGAAGTGGATGGCATCGAGCGCATCCGTTTCACTTCACCACATCCCATCGGCTACCGCGATGATCTCGTCGCCGCGTTCACGTATTTGCCGAAGCTTTGCTCGCACATCCATTTCCCGATGCAGAGCGGCTCGGATCGCATTCTCCGTGAAATGCGGAGACCCTACAAAAACGAAAAATTTGTCGAGATTTGCGAGAAAATGAAAGCCGCTAGACCTGGCATCGCCATCACCACTGACATGATCGTGGGTTTCCCCGGCGAGACGGAGGAAGATTTTCAAGCGACGATCGACACCGTCGAACGGCTCAAGTTCGACAATGCCTTCGTCTTCCGCTACTCGAAACGCCGCAATACTCCCGCCGCTGAGATGGATAACCAGCTTCCCGAGAGCATCAAAGAAGAGCGAAACCAACGCCTCCTCGCCGTCGTGGATCGCCTCGCCATCGCCAGCAATGCCGCCATCGTCGGCACCCGCCAACAAGTTCTGTGCGAGGGCCCATCCAAGAATAATTCCGCCCGCCTCACCGGGCGTACCACGCAAAATAAAATCGTCATTTTCGATGGCGATCCCGCTCGTCTGACAGGTCAGCTGCTGGACATCCAGATTGAGCAATCCACAGGCTTCACTCTCTTCGGCACCGCGTGTCTGGAAGGCTGAGTATTCGCGGAGCCTCCTGAGCGCACCGGGACTTGCCGACGGAAAAACAGGAGCCTTCTCAGAACTGTTCGGCATCATGTTTGCTGCATTTGAGTCCTGGTCCTCAAGAGAGGCGTAGTC
>JANORE010000173.1:0-5589 GCA_031415155.1 Akkermansiaceae bacterium
GCATTCCAAGACTTTCACCCGGTTCTTTCGCTGGAAGAGTTTCCACAAATCCTCATGCGCGGCAGCATCGCCTCACTATGCCGCCTCAGCGCGAATCTTGGCAATGATCGAGAATAGAGAGAGCGAAGTGATGGCTATCTCGGGATGATTTTTTATGCTCGGGGATGGGCGGCGTCGTAGGCTTTTTTTAAACGCTCCTTCGTGACGTGAGTGTAAATTTGGGTGGTGGAGAGTGAGGCGTGGCCGAGTAATGCTTGCACGCTGCGGAGATCCGCCCCGGCATCCAGCAGGTGAGTCGCGAAGCTGTGGCGCAATTTATGGGGGCTGATGGCGAAAGGGATGTTGCTGTGCTTCAGATATTTCTTGAGCAATTGATCCACCGCTTGCTGGGTGATGCGGCGTTTGCGGGTACTGAGAAATAAGGGGCCAGAGGTGATGGCGGCATTTTGCCGATAGCGTTGAATGGCATTGAGAGCGGGGCCGCCGACTGGGATGATGCGTTCTTTCGCGCCCTTCCCCATCACGCGGACGGTCTCGCCGATGAAGTCGATGTGGCCCACATCCAACGACAGCAGCTCGGAAATCCGTAGGCCACACGAGTAGAATAATTCCAGAATTGCAGCATCTCGCAGCGGCAGCCAAGGTGGAGTTTTTTTATCCAGTTCCATTCGTAATGGGATTCCTAACAACTCGTCGATTTGCGTGATGGATAAAATGATCGGTAACCCACGCTCGGGTTTGGGTAATTGGACTTCGGCCACTGGACTGCGGGCCAATCCTTGGCGAAGGACGAGAAATTTATAAAACGAGCGCAGGGCTGCGAAGCGCAAGCGGATCGTCGAGCGCTTGAATCCTTGCTTCATCAACGCGAGTAAATAGTCGCGAAAATCATCGGAGCATTCAGCCCGCCAGTTAGAAAATAGCTCACAGCGCCACTTTTTATAAACGGCGAGCGCATCTCGGTAGTTCGCCAAAGTCCGTGGAGATGCGTTTTTCTCCGTGGCTTGGAAGGCGAAAAAAGCGAGTTCGTCGCGGTCGGTCATGAGGAACGAGAAGAGCGAGCTAGGATTTCGGCAGGAAAAACGCGCGTTGTTTTTCTGAAATGGGCAGTCCGATTTTTTCCATGACGGCGAGCATGTCTTCCCAGACCTGGCGCTTCACGGGATTACTGCCACCGCTTTGTAGCAGGTAGCTGGGATGATAGCTGACTCGCACGGGCGTGCCTGCGAAGTCATGCCATGTGCCACGCATGGCGGTGACCGTGGTGGTGAGTCCGAGTAATCCTTCTGCGGCGGTGCCGCCAAGTGCGATGATGCACTCGGGTTTCACGATGCCGATTTCTGCTTTCACAAATGGCATACAAGCGGCCATTTCCTCCGGGGTTGGCTTCCGATTGTTGGTCGTTTGCCGCAGTGTGGCTGGGCGGAATTTCACGATGTTAGAAATGTAAACTTCCTCGCGTGAGAGGCCCATCGCTTTGAGAATGTCGTTGAGCTTTTGTCCTGCTGGGCCGACGAAGGGTTGCTGCTCTTTTTCCTCCTGATAGCCGGGAGCCTCACCGATGAGCATGACTCGGGCTTCTGGATTTCCCGTGCCGAAGACCATCGTTTCTCGGAGCGATTGGAGATTGCGGGCAGGTGCCCAGTTTTCCGCTTGGCGGCGGAGCGAATCTAGCTGCTCGACGCGTGATTCGCCATGGATCGTCAGGGCGGTGATCTCCGGGAGGGATTTCGGCGGTAATACTGGGCGGTCTAGGGAGATTTTCGCAGTTTCCTGCGGAGCACGCGCGGCGGTGGCAGGCGTTTTCTTGGTTAGTAAAAACAGGCCGCGCAGGGTCTCGCGAGCACCTTCGTCGAGATGGACATGAGTCACGCCCCGCGCCTGCTCGGCTTGGAGAAATTCTAGGAGCGCATCAACTGGGCGGTTCACGAGGTGACGCTAACGATTTCCCGACCGATGCGAAATCTTAAAAATCACGCGAGATCTCTCACTTGCACTTGTTCCCACCAAGTCTTGAATGGATCGACGAAAAGCACGATGTGATCCGGATCCACTTGGTAGGCATCGTGTTCTTCGATGGTGTTAAACTGCATGGTCAGTGCGTAGTCCCACGATTGATCAATCACGGGACGAACCACCACTTTAGCCGGGACTGACCAGCGACCACCCGCCACGAATTTAAGCTCTAGTAAGGCGCTGAGACCTTGCTCAAAGGTGGCGCGGTCTGCATCGTTATGATGTTCTTTTTTTAGCCAGAAATAAACATGATGATCCATGCCGGATGGAATAATGGCTAGGACAGTTCATCGCAAGCCCAGATGCGCGATCCATTTCCACGAAATCTCGGGCCTCTGAAAATTTCCCAAGCTTTTGCTTGGAATGATCGGTCCAGCCAGCCAGTTTGGGGCTGCCGTCTCCCGGACGGTCGCAGTTTCGCGCAAGCGGGAGTGAGGAAAGTCCGGACACCATAGGGCAACGCGCCTTACGAAAGTGAGGGACGGGAACCGCGAGGAACCCGGATGGAAAGTGCAGCAGAAAGTAAACCGCCGATGGTCCGCAAGGACACAGGTAAGGGTGAAACGGTGGAGTAAGAGCCCACCGCGTCTCGGAGTGATCCAGGCGGCTCGGCAAACCCCGCGTGGTGCAAGACAGAACAGGGGAAGAGCTGCTCGCTCGTTCATCTCCGGGTATTAGTCGCACTCTGCGCAAGCAGGGCGCTCCGCTCCGGCGGGGTGAGAGAAATGGCCGTACAGTCCCGCAAGGGATGGACAAAATCCGGCTTACAGGGGGACGGCACTCTCCTCACCCGAGTTTCACCGCGCGGGTGCCTTTCTCGGTCTCGCAATGAAACTCACCGCGAGACGCTCCAGCCACTTTTCACCAATGATCATGTGCGGTGGCAGTGGGTGAGGGGAGCTTTGGGGGGCTGGTTAGAGTTAGTTGAGGAGTCCGCAGAATGCCTTGCGCCCACTCCAGAGGAGGAATGCAGCGAGCAGACAGATGAGGATATTCATGGGGTCAATGAGTGTCGCTCCTTGGGTGAGAAAGACGTGGAAGCAGAGGATATTGACGATGACTGGGCCGAGCACGAGCAGTCCGAGATTGCGGGTTTTAGGAATGGCGACGAGCACCCCGCCGATGATTTCCATCACTTTCACGAATGCGAGGTAGCCGGTGGTGTAGAGGGCACCCATGAACATGGCGGGTGGAGTGCCTTCCGGGGCTGCTGGAATCGGGATGAATTTCAAAAAGAAATTGAGTCCGAAGACGATGAAGAGAAGGCCAAGTAGGCCGCCGGCGATGGTGGATGCGTATTTCATGATTTTTTGTGAGTGAGAAGTTAGGCGAGATCAAAAAGGATGGCTTCTGCGTCTTGGGTCGCAGTGATGTTGAAATTTCCAAGATCCTCACTGCTGATAGCGTCTCCGGCAGCGAGAGTTGTTCCATGGGTTGATATTTCTCCGTGGATGAGCTGGAGCCAGAGACCGCGGTCTGCGGCGAGTTCGTGACTGATGCTTTGGCCTGCTTTGAGCCTGACCCGGTAGATGTCTGCATCTTGCTGGATGGTCGCGGAGCCGTCTCGCCCGTCGGATGAAATGACCAGCACCTTGGAAGAGATTTCGCTTTCTGGTGACGGATGCCACTCGGTGTAGGACGGTGCGAGTCCTTGGGTGCGAGGCTTGATCCAGATTTGGAGAAAATGGGCGGATTCGCTGCGAGAGGGATTGAATTCCGAGTGAGCGACGCCGGAGCCAGCACTCATGAGTTGGATTTGGCCGGGGCGAAGTTGGCGACCATTTCCCATGCTGTCCTTGTGTTCCAATACACCGGAGACGACGTAAGTGAAAATTTCCATATCGCGGTGCGGGTGAGTGGGAAATCCACCACCGGCGGCCACGTGATCTTCATTGATGACCCGCAGACTGCGGAAGCCCATCTGCGCTGGATCATGGTAATCGGCGAAGCTGAAAGTGTGATGACTGTCGAGCCAACCGTGATGGGCATGCCCACGGGCTGAAGATTTACGAAGTGTTATTTTCATGACGACTTGATTCTTCCACGTCTCGGGAAAATTGGCTAATGCCACTTGGTTTCGAAGTTCATGTCATTGGGTTATGAACTGGCTTGTCAGGCGATGGATCGCGAGTGAGGATTTTGGATGGAATTCCATCAACTCCGATACTTCGTGGCGGCGGCGGAGGAAATGAGTATGTCGCGGGCGGCGGAACGGGTGCATGTCTCACAACCCGCGCTGAGCCGACAAATCGCACTGCTGGAGGAGGAAATCGGCGTGTTGTTATTTGATCGTATTCGCAAACGCATCCACCTCACCGAAGCGGGTGGATTCTTCCTCGCAAAAGCACGCCAGCTCCTATGCGATGCCGAGTCTGGCATCCAGCAAGTGAGAGAGGAATTCGGCGGAGTGCGGCGGACATTACGGCTCGGGTTCATCAGTCCGTTTTTGGATGACTTGGTGGCGCCAGCGGTAAGGGAGTTCCAGCAGCGGCATTTGAAATCGAAGGTGAGCCTATTTGATCTAGCGCCCCGCGCCCAGCTCGACAGACTCCGGCGGCATGAACTCGATGCTGCGATTCTTGGAAATATCGAGGATCATGAACGTGGTGATTTCACGGTGAAGCGGCTTTCCCGCCATCGAATTGCGGCGGTCCTACCTGAGGGACATGCGCTGGCTGGGAAAAAATCGATCAAGCTCTCCGCGTTAAAAAATGATGAGTGGGTCTCTCTCTCAAATGCGTTCTTCCCGGGGCGCAGGGAGTTTCTCCTCGACACCTGCGGGCGGGCTGGGTTCACCCCACAAATCATCGCAGAACTGGATTCCCTACCGATGATGCTGGCGATGATTGCGACGAGTGGCGGTGTCGGATTGATACCCGCTCATGCGAAAAAACTGCCGCACGGTGGCTGTGTCATTCTTTCTCTATCAGTACCCGCAGTCACGACTCAGCTCTTGATGGTTCTCCCTAAATCTCCACCGACTTTGGAAATGGCGGGTTTGATCACACTCATATCAGAGCGGGCTGCCGAGTTGAGCGACGTCTAGTCAGATCTCTCGTTTCAAAAATACTCAGGGATTCCTGCGGATGGCTCAAGGACGGGATTTGCCATTTTTCAAACTTCCCAAAACGAAATTTGAACCGATCATTTTACCATGTCCGTTATAGAATCCATTTCCATTACCATGCTCTCGGTCAACATCGTCATGTTAGGGCTGGTGCTGTTTTTGATGCGAAGAGTTTTACAGCGTCTGAAGCGGATTGAAAAACAGGAGAATCATCAGGAAGTGAAACTGCAAGGGGCTACAGGTTCGGTGGCTGATGTGGAGACTTCTCCAGGTGGTGCGTTTGAGATGTTTCTGGATGAAGACCCGAGGCGACTAAAAATGCCCAAGTCGGAACAATTCAAAACCTATCGCAAATGGCGGCAAGAGAAAGGGATGAACTGGTCGAATTCTTGATGGGTTGAAATGCTTCATCTCAATCCTTGCGAAGACTTTTTCTTTGAAGGTCAGAGCGCGTCACCACCGCTTCACAGAATGGTATACTGCCGCGCATGATGATTTGTGGAAAT
>JANORE010000174.1:0-1854 GCA_031415155.1 Akkermansiaceae bacterium
ATGAGATGTTCGCAGCATCTGACAGAAGATTGAACGCTTGTGGTTGTAATGTTCCTGCGGTGGCGAATGTCGTGAGGCGGGTTCGATCTGGGATGAGTTCATGACTGATGGATCCCACCGGACTCGTCGAAGTGATGGAAATCACCTTCAAGCCAAGATCTCCTGGCGAGACATTTGGAAATGACAGTGTTGGTGGATTAAAATTTGAAAAATGCTGATGTACACGACGCCCATGCAAATCGAGATCCAGCTTCAAATGCGAATATCCCGTGGGAGCCTCGAAGGAAATATCAAATACGCCATTGATGACTACCGGCGGACTCGCGCTATTATTTTGCCAAAGGGTGGTACTGAGAAGACCGGGAACATTCGCTAGAAATCCATCCTTCTTCCAACTACCCGTCACCGGAAAACCATTGCTCAAATCGGTTTCCAGATAAACGCGCCCTTGGGTCGCGACGCCGGGTCCTGACAACCCCCACCTTGTCAGAGTTACCGTCAGCCTCGCGCTATCCGTAAACGCCCCATCTGGCACGAACACCCCGCGAAGCTGGCAACGAGCGACAAATGGAGCAGCAATGACCTGACCGAAACTCAAGGCGGCAACAATCGCGATCCCCAAGCCAGAAATCGAAATTTTGATGGAACGCTGAAATCTTAGAAATGGATGACTCATATTTCTATTCTTTTTTAGTGGGAGATTTGACTTGGGAATTAGAAATTTCGATTACTTGGCAGTCACTTTGATCGTGTGATAGGCACCCCATTTGCCGAGGTTATCTTTGGCACGCATCTGGAGTGTGTTTTTTCCCTTCTTAAGTTTACCGCTGAACAGACTTTGACTCCCCGGATATGAGATGACGGTCTTTCCATTCACTCTGAATTGAAATGCAACAACTGCATCATCACCTCCGTCGTCATTAACCGTGCCTTTAAAGATAAAGCCCTTTTTTGAAACGATTTGACCATTTCTTGGGAAGGTAATTTTTGAAACGGGTCCATAGTTCACCGGCGGATCTAGCGCCGTCAGCGTGAATTGGAATGGGGCAGATGTGGATCCGATCAGCAGCTTGTAAGTCGTTCCGGCGATTGCATCGAAACCGTAACTCAGTGGAGTCGATTCAGGACGTTTCACGACCTCAACTACGGTCTGAGGCGAACTCCCTGTGAACGCGGCGAATGCGCCGAATGACCCCGCAGGAAAATCCACTCTCACTAGCTTGTTGGCAGTTGCCGTCCAGTGATACCAGAGCGTTTCTGAAAGGCCGCTTTCACCCGGCTCGATGGTGGCACTGGCGGTAGAGCCAATGACGGTGAGAAGGTTTCCTGTGAGAACCTGCGGTGTGTAAAAGCTGTCGTTTTTGGGGGTTGGTGCCGTTGGAACTTCGGGACCATAAAGCGCGCCTGCGTAGGTGAATGGCGTGGAAGTCAGGGTGAGCTGGAACAATGATGCATCATAATTTATTGATGAAGCCGCTCTACCAATACAGATTTTATAGGTTGATCCTTTTTTTGCCTTGAATTGCAGTGTAAAGTGGGAGGTGGAGTAATTACTGTCGTTGCTGATTATTTTGATTAGGCTATTGACGGATGTTCCCATGTAAACGGCCAAAAAATGATAACTAAACTCCGTGCCTGTCGTGTCCAAAGTGACCACTAAATCGGAATCGGCCGTGTAGGTATACCATGCGGTTCGTCCATTAATCGTGTAGGGTTCGCCGGCTTCGGAAGTCGAGTCATTCATGTAATTAATTGCCGTCAGGGAGCTACCAGAAATAGGCAAACTATTGGCAAATAGATCATTTGTAATGTATCCATCATTTGAAGGTGTATTCGAATAAAGAACGCCTGAAT
>JANORE010000175.1:0-4769 GCA_031415155.1 Akkermansiaceae bacterium
CATCTTTGCTTGATCATCCAATATAGGTAATGAAAAAGGTGAAAATGGAGATCATGTTCGTGAAGCATGGCCATTTCCAGCACCAGGACTGAATGCTGCTGAAGAAGCCAAGGAAGAGCCAATGTTAGATCAGGTGGTGCTGTATGCCGTGGATCCAGAAGCCACAAATGATGAGCAAGGAATTCTAGGCAAAACACTGACAAAAAATCGGCAGCTAATGATTTCTCCTGACTCTCTCTTAGCTGCCGCAGATTTTAGTCCACCGATCCACCGAATCCAAAGTATCTCTGACGGAAATCTAGGTGAACTTGTTGATCCAAAAGCTCGAATCGTTGAAAAAGCACTCGTTACAGAATTGCGCTCATACAAAGAGCAACCGTTAGTGCCTTTTGTAGACGGAATAAGCTCATCGGTGGTAGGCATGCCGAAAATGAATCTGAATGAATTACTTGAGATGGGCGGTCATCGTGCGGTAGATCGGATGGCAGCTTTTATCGAGAAAGCGTTACCTCATTTTGAAGAGCGCAAAGGTGGTTTTCCCGATGATTACCTGAAGACGCTCGCAGCAAATACAATGGATTATGCAGACACAGATAGTGATTCCATCACCAAAACCAAAAGCTATCGGGGAATCGATAGCTTTCCTTTGGTGAGTGAATTTCTCATGAAATTCCGCTGGGAATCCAACTCGGTTGAAGAAGGTCGGCAATACGCGGAGATCATCGTTACCACTTACGCAGAATTATGGAACATGACGGATCAACTGGTTTCAGGAGAGATGCAATTTACGCATGATACGAAATATAAGCTGCATGTAGGATTAGAAATTAGAGCTAGCCTAGAAGATATGTCATCAATAGAACCTTCTTTGGAAAATGAAGATGGTTCTCATTGGCTTCCTGCAAAATCTATTACGCTTCATCCAAATCAATATTCACTAATCAATTGTGGCGAGGTGAAGTATAAATTATACATAGGCCCAAGTTCACCAGATATCGATCAATTTACTCTAAAAGGTGAAGTTTATGGTTCAACTTATAAAATGAAATGGAATGGGCGCATCATTGATCATGCCCGTGGAGGAATTAGTCGCAGAGATTGCGAACTGCACTTGCCAGGAGGCACATTAAATAAAAACCGCCAGCAAGTTCGCAGTACGCTACCAGCACAAAGATACATTATAAGTAATCCGAAATTCACACCGATTCAGGCAGATTACCGTGAAAATATGGGTGATCCGCGAATGTCGATTTACTATACCTTACGGCAAGAAGTGTCAAAATATCCCGTCAAATACAGTCCAAACTGTCGCAATGTATTATGGGATTCTTATAAAGATGACATCGGTAGCAAACCTGAAATCACTGGGCGGGTCATGCCATCTGAATGGCCAGACGGTGGACATAACTCAACTTGTGAGTCTTCAGTCGCACTCACACAAACAAACATTGTTCTTGACCCAGACGATCCTGTGTTTTTCCCAGATGAGAATTCAACCCTGTTGAAACCCGAAAAGGAAGAAGCTCCTACACGTATTTCTAATAGAGGACGATTCTATAGTGCTACCGAGCTTGGTCGCATTTACGATCCTATCATGTGGAAAGTCGATCCTCCGACCGAGGCCAATTTACCTTGGGGAGATGTGATTTCTTCCAGCGAATCATCATCTGAATTTGGTGGTGGAAATACTTTGCGAATCGGCAGGCCGGAGCACCCGAAATTTGATCGGGAAGAGAAACCCTGTCTGCACGCCGGACGCTTGCTAGATTTATTTCATGTTGGTCTTTCTCGGTCTTCTGATGTCGCAAAGAGAATCGGCCCAGTTGCGCAAATCCAAGGGCAAGTAAATCTTAATACCGTCAGCCGCGAAGCGATCCGGCTCATCGTCATTGGACGCTCCGTGATGGATCCTAAAATTGCGATCCGGACTTCGGAAAATCATGAAATCACTTCTTTGATGGCTCCACCAACGAAGCCATGGATACCCACTGACCAGTCGGTGAATCAAGAAGTTGATAGGATCGCCGATGCCATCATCGCGCATCGGAAGACAAAGCCATTTGCGAGTAACTCCCAATTAGCAGAAGTCCGCGATGAAAAAGGGAATGTGGTTTTTGGAAACAAGGATCTTATTTCTGATGGCAAGAAAGTCCACCGCACCGACTCAGCCACCGAAGAATGTTTTGCGCGGCTCCATGACGCTTCTACCGTTCGTTCACGAAACTTTCGGATCTGGATCGTCGGACAAGCACTTGCACCATCAGGCGGGGAAAATATTAAGCCTGAAGTGCTTGCCGAAACGCGTAGAGTTTTCACCGTTTTCGCAGATCCGGGCGAGCGGGGAAATGACGGGAAGATTGATCCTGAGAAGTCGCGGTTGATCATTCTACATGAAAACGAATTTTAAAATCGTCCGATTTGCGAGTTCATCAGTTATTTAAAATCCCTCCAACATCCTGAATCTTTGTGAATTGAATCGAGGAAGGTATCTCATTTATGATCATTCTTTAGTTGGCCAAGGATGGGTGACTCCAGCCTTGAAAAACGGGTTAGGCGTCATAGGGTTTTAGAAATGAAAATAGCGAAACGAATTTATCTGACGTTATTTTTGTTGGCGACTTTCGGTAGTGCAGTTGAGGTTCGGATTTGGACCGATCTACAAGGCCGAAAAGTGGAGGCGACGCTGGTCAAAGTAGAAGATGGAAGCGTCATCCTGAAGTTGAACAATGGTAATGAACTACCATATTTGATCGATAAGCTATCCGTGGAAGATCGTAAGTATGTGGCAGGAGTTTTCGTCTCTCTCTCTGATCCAAAAAAAGTGATCGCTGAAGATGCTCTTAACTTTGATCATCCGTGGCCCGAGCGGATTACATTTAGCGAAGATCCGGAGGTCAATACAGTTACAGAAGACACGGATAAAAAGCGTTTTATTTATGAAAGCGCGAATTACCGTTATGTATGTAATGTGCGTCTTGCAAGTTCGGTGGTAAAAGGGTTTGCCGTGATGTTTGAAACGACTCATCTGTATTGTCGGTCGCTTCCTTTAGCGCTCAATGAAGGTAAAAAAGATAATAAGAAACATGAAATTCTCCTTTTTGAATATTTTGAGGATTATGTAAAGGCAGGCGGGCCACCGAGTAGCTCGGGTGCATTCGTTAGTGGTCTTGGAGTGGTGATGGTTCCGCTTACCAGTCTTGGAGTCAAACCTGTGGGTAGTGGATACATGCTTGATCGGGATAAAAGTAGCGATACTTTAGCGCATGAATTGACTCATCAGCTCACTCCGGCTAATTATTATGGTATAGGTGTAAGAGGATGGTTTTCAGAAGGTTTAGCAGAGTATGTTTCTACAACTCCTTATCGAGCGGGATCCTATAATGTCCGCGGGAATCAGAAAGCCATTATTGATTCTGTAACAGGCTCGGGGTCGGATGGGCGTGGCGGGAGGAATCTCGGCACCAAGATACATCTCTCTGCGCTAAAAACCTTCATGTTACAAGACTACAGAGACTTCACTGAACAATCTACCCTCAATTATGGATGCGGACTTCTCATCACGAATTATTTTTTTCACATGGATGGTGATGGTGACGCTAAGCGCATCAAAGCGTATTTGAAGGCTCTTCAAGAAGATAAAGACGCTGTAAAATCACTCGAATATCTATTAGATGGCCGTTCATTTGAAAAGCTTGAGGAAGACATCACCAAAGCTTGGGGTCGTAAGGGAATTGATTTCACCTTTGGTAACTGATGACTTTCGCTGAGTTAGATCAATGAATTCGTTGAAGCGTCCAAACCAGACCCGTCGCGGCGATTCCGAGACAACTGACTAAATGGATTCGTTGGTAATAGACCGTATCACTCCAGCCGATCGTAAGTAGCCACGCAGTAGCGAGTATCGTAATTTGGGCGACTTCTACGCCGAGATTCGCCGATAGTAATGATGCTAGAAATTCTGCGTCTGGTTTAAGCCAAGAGGAGAGTGCTCCAGCAAAACCGAGGCCATGAATTAGACCAAATCCAAACACGATGGCGAGTCTCACAGACTGATTGCGATGGGTATGGGGTCTCAAATTTTCAAGGGCGATGGCGACCAAGCTCAGGGCGATCAACGGCTCTGTAAAACTGCCAGAAATTTTAACCAAGTCAGTAGCTGCTAGACCCAGTGTCACGGTGTGAGCGAGAGTAAAAGCTAGGGATTGAGAAAGGAGTGGCCGCCATGCGCGATGATAAAAAAATAACCCCATGATGAACAAGATGTGATCTAGCCCTTTCGGTAAAACATGGAGGAAACCTTGCCGAAAGGATTCGAACCCAGATGAGTAACCGAGAACGATAGGCTCTTGGTTCTTGATGGGTAGAAGTCTTGAGTCGCCCGGAGCGATTGTTAGATATTCTGTGGGTTTGCCCGGAAGCTTCAAGATGAATGATGGTTTCGCATTTTGATTCCATGAAATCTGGGCTCCATTGGCTAACGGTTTTCCGCCCAAGATTTGGATGCGGAAATAAGCTCCGTCATTGAGTAATTCCGGGAAATCTGGAGGACTTTTCACAAAGTCGATGAACTCGGCTTTCCACGTCGTGCTTACTCCGGCAGAATTGACCTGCAAATTTTCGCGCAAATAACGTTCCGCCTCTTTGCGTAGCGGAGCCCAGCCAGCTTCGCCTAGATCTACTAGCCATTGTCGCTCAGGTGCTGGAGCTGCGACATCATCGCGTAGTTCTGGTATCGCAAAGCCTGCATCAAAGAGGACTTCGATTTCCCA
>JANORE010000176.1:0-2112 GCA_031415155.1 Akkermansiaceae bacterium
GAAAAAAGCCGAAGCAACCACTGCACCTGTGTCGGGAGTGATTAAAAACTCACTACAAACCGACGGTTACAAAGTGGAACGAGATTTTACTCCCGCCTTCGACAATGTTTCCGAACAACGTGCTGCCATCGCCGCTCAAAAGCTCAAAGACAACCAAGGAAACGAAGTCGATACCAAAGCGGCCGCTGTCGAAAAGAAAGCGGTTCCGATTGGTTTCTTGCCACTCAAAATCGAGAGAGCGAACCCAACGATTCAAGACAGTGACGATCTAACAAGCAGCGCAAAGTCCGAAGAACCGATCCGCCCGCTGGTCAACCCGAAAGACTCATTTGCGCCCTACGGTCGAATGCTTCGCGCCAAGCTCGTCACCACCGTCGATAGCTCGAACATCGCCAGCCCGATCATCGGTGTCGTCAGCCACGATCTTTACTGGAATAAAAAACTTCTCATCCCGGCCAACTCGGAAATCCATGCCATTGCCAAGCCAGATCGCTCACGCAATCGGATCGACGTTTCAGGCCGCTGGGTCGTCATTTTAGCCGCAGGCGGCGTCTATCCCGCGTCTTCCGAAATCATCGTCGATGGCATCGCCCTCGATATGGATGTGAACACCGAGAAGGACGAATTTTCCATCACCGATGGCAGCGCCGGATTGCGCGGTACCGTCCTGACCAACGAAGACGGCCTCAACACGATCAAGCTCTTCACTGCGACCTTCCTATCAGGCGTGGCCGATGGCGTCACCGAGCGTGAACAAACCATCCGAGGCACCGAAACCGTCCCCGGCGTCCAAAGCGGCGGGACACAAGGAATCAAGGCCGTGATGGATCGTTACGCCGAGCGCATCCTCGCTTTGATCGAACGCGATGGAGCCTACGTCCGAGTCCCAGCGGGCAAGCAATTTTACCTCTAAATCCGCCAGCCGCTGATCATGGAGCAGGCAAAACTTGGTGCAACCCTCGCCAAGAACGAACTCGAAACGCCGATCAAATTGCCGCCACCGCAGCAGATCGCGTTACCTACGCCACCGCCGAAATCGGCAGCTGAAATCGAAGCCCAGCAACTCGAAAACCAACTCCTCCGCGTCCAAATCAAGCGGGAGCTTCGTGACCTTCAATCTCCCCCAGAACCCTAAGTCTTCTTCATTCTTGCTGAAAACTGAACACTGAAAACTAGCAACTTTAGCTCTCATGAAATCCATCGCCCTAACCATCTTGCCACTCATCTTCATCATTTCTTCCTGCGCTCCGCCACCGCTCATCACCGAGGCCGAAGCCCTTCAACAACTCAGCCCCGAAAAATGGCAGGTACAGCATGAAATCCCGATGGAAAGCACTGCCAACGTTGCCATAGCCGCCGACATCAAAGCCTACCCAGTCGGGCGTTACGTCGATGCAGCAAATCCAAATATCTTGCACGAACGCCACACGATTTACCGCCGTGAAAAACCGGAAACTTGGCGGCGTGATACCAATAAAGGCCACGGGATTTTACTCGGGCCGACCGTTGGTTTGCGAAATCCCATCGCCCGCAAAAATCCAGCGAGCCAGGAACTCAGCGCAGAACTCAATCGCCAAAAACTCGTCACCCAGCGACTCATCGGTATCGAGCGCGACGCAGGACGGTGACGTTCAAGCTGCCGCCCTTTTGAGCGAAGCCCAACACATCCAAGCCACCCAGCAGGCGATTTTGAAAAAGCTAGATGCCTACGAAAAGCAACAGCAAGCAAAGCCAAGCCCCGTTGATCCGCCTGTTTCATCAATCCCTCTAAGCATTCCAAATCCTGAGTTAAATCCCGTGCCACTCATCGAACCCAATCTGAAGAATTGATGCCCGAAATCGACCTCGAAGGGCTAGAAAATTTCCTCAACGAGTGGATCAAAGGCCAAGAATTCGCGATGAAGGCGATGGCCTCCGCCGCCATCCGCGCCGAGCTAGGCCTGTCGAAACAAGGCAGACCAAAATCTGTTTTTCTACTACTTGGCCCAACCGGAACCGGCAAAACCGAATCCACCCTTAACTTGGGCAGATACCTCTTTGGCTCCGAAGAGGTCGTCGCCCGTTTCGACATGGGCGAGTATGGCCACGAAGATTCGCTCAAGCGTCTCATCG
>JANORE010000177.1:0-3387 GCA_031415155.1 Akkermansiaceae bacterium
CCGTCAGCCATGATGCAGTGAATGAGATCTATGCTCTCTTTCCGGTGCTTCACGAGATGCGCAAGCGTAAGGGGGGAAATCTCTCAGGGGGGCAACAGCAGCAACTCGCGATCGGGCGAGCTCTCATGACAAATCCAAGCGTATTACTCCTTGATGAACCTACTGAAGGTATCCAGCCCTCCATCATTAAAGATATCTCTAAAAGCCTACGAGAAATCCGAGATTTAAAAAAACTCACGATCGTCGTCAGCGAGCAGGTTCTTAGTTTTGTGCTCGATACCTGTGATAACATCATGGTCATTGATAAGGGAAATCTGATCCGGGAAGACCGCAGGTCTGATGTAAATGCGGATCAAATCAAAGCCATGCTCGCTGTTTAACTCTCATAACAATTCCATCAAAACATACTCCATATATATGAAAACGCTGATTAAAGTTGACCTAGATGCGACACCGGAATCCCAAGAGTATCTTCATAACCGCTGGCATCCAGATTTACCCATGGTCGCCATGGTAAACCCAGGCGATGAATTCCGCGTCGAGTGTATCGACTGGACCGGCGGCCAAATTAAGAATGATGATGCGGCAAATGATATCGATGTAGTGGATCTCACCAAGGTCCACTATTTGACAGGCCCGATCGGAATTCACGGTGCAGAACCCGGTGATCTATTGGTCGTAGATATACTTGATGTGGGTGTTCTCAAGGAATCTGAATGGGGTTTTACCGGTCTTTTTTCAAAAAACAACGGCGGCGGCTTCCTGACTGATCATTACCCAGATGCCCGCAAAGCTTGCTGGGATTTCCATGGGATCTACACTTCATCCCGGCATATTCCAAACGTAGAGTTCGCGGGGATCATGCACCCAGGTCTCATCGGTTGTCTGCCGTCTAAGGAAATGCTCAATATATGGAATACCCGCGAGAAGGAGCTCTTCGATACAGACCCGGAACGTGTTCCACCTCTATGTGCACTTCCGTCTTCTGGCACCGCTCACATGGGACGCATGACGGGGGCAGCTCGCGATGCGGCTGCTGCTGAGGGAGCACGGACCGTTCCTCCGCGTGAACATGGTGGCAATTGTGATATCAAAAATCTGACTCGTGGGTCCAAGGTCTACTTCCCTGTTTATATCAAGGATGGCGGTCTCTCGATGGGTGATATTCACTTTAGCCAAGGTGATGGTGAAATCACTTTTTGTGGCGCTATCGAAATGGCGGGCTATTTAGACTTGCGTGTGAGTTTGATTAAAGGGGGGATGGAAAAATATGCGATCCGGAATCCTTTGTTCCTACCCAGCCCACTCTCACCTGAATACAAACGGCATATCATTTTCGAGGGAATTTCTGTCGATGAGGCTGGCAAGCAACATTACCTAGATCCATTTGTAGCTTATAAGATGGCTTGCTTAAATGCTATTGAGTATATGAAAAAATTTGGTTATACGGGTGAGCAAGCTTACGCGATTCTCGGCACTGCGCCAGTAGAAGGCCATATCAGTGGGATCGTAGATATTCCGAACGCGTGCGCCACACTATGGTTACCAACAGAAATCTTCGATTTCGATATTATGCCAAATGCGCATGGGCCGACGATGAGTGTGAAGCAAGGCTTCGATCTCGCACGGGTCATGTAATGATTATATCCTATAGCCATGCCTCTTTACGATTTTTCCTGCGATGACTGTGGTGACTTCAATGTGTTTCTCACCATCGAAGAGCGCAACGATCCAACTTTTTGCCCTTGCTGTTCATTGGCAAGTAGGCGTCTCATCCTCGCGCCGAACTTGGCCTTAATGAATCCCTTCAAACGCAAGGCAACCGCAATCAATGAAAAGAGCCGCCACGAACCGCGGATGAGCACAGGACATTCCTGTGGTAGCGGTTGCGGCTGTGGCACAAAGATCCGGCCAGCGAGGACCAAGGAGACGAAGTTGGGAGTTCTCCAAGGTCAGAAGGCTTCTGCTCGACCATGGATGCTCGGACATTGATTTCACGGCAAGAGACCCCAGTTGACAGACTTTGAGGTCTATCAAAAATTGATTTCAAATACGAAGATAGAATCTTAGCTTGAAGCCCTTTCGCAAAAGTTTCCCCTTTCTAAGGGAGCCGAAATCTAGAGTGGTTGTTATATGGGGATTATTGATGATGTTTGTATTGCTGTTTCTCATGCAGGACCGCATGCACAGCCTCACGCCTACCACCGAGGAGGCGCTATCTAGATCAAAAGTGGAGACATCGCCTTCATCTTCCAACGACTATTGCCTCAACGTGGCAGAGGTCCGTCTGACGACGCCGTTCCTCTCGAAATACGTCATTCTCTCGACGAGTTTCAAGAACTCTGAGTTTTCAGACTTTTTCCATAAGGTCCGATTTGAGAGAAGTCTGCTCACTTGCACGCCGCGCTTTCCATTTTCCTGACGCTGCTGATTTTCCTCGTGAGTGGAAATTTTGCCGCAGGAGGTATCCACAAATCTCTTGGCGACCTTGGCTCCTTGCCGTTTCAGACGCTTTATTCAGAAGGGATTCAACGCCAAGACGCCAAGGACGATGCGTTTTTCCAGATGGGTCGTGGAAACGACGGCGATTTTCACGCAAGTGAGTATCGAACCCTCAAAGCAATCCCCCTGCATCGAGCCTATTGGATTTACACTTTTTGCTGCGCACCAAGCGCCGGGTCTACAACGACCAATCCATCGATTTTGAGGGCCAAAACTAGGAGATAGCGACGACCGACCCCAAGTCGGTCACGATCGTATATCATCCGCAGCAGAAATTCGGGGGCGTGGACCACCCACCAAAGGACGGTTGGCCGCCAATTCTGGGCACTTGCAGCCTCTAACATCTGTCCGGTTTTTATGCCTGTCGCCGACAACGTCGCTGAAATTCGTTGCGTTCTCATTTGTCATCGGCAGAGAAATCGTGTGAATTTTTATACCGCGAAGGCGGTAGCGTATCAGGAACTGATCCAATCCCTATCTCAGCCCGAATCATTTCCCCATGACCTTCACCTCGCCCGAGTACTTCCTGCTCATCCCTGCTCTTGCTTTGGTAGGGTGGTTCTGGCGTGGGCTGAAACTTCATTCCCCGCTGCGTGCCATCCTGCTCATTTTAGCAATCATCGCACTTACCGAGCCAGTCATTCGCCACCAACAAAACTCGCTCGATCTCTACGTCTTACTGGATCGCTCCGACTCCACCGAGGATCTCATCGATAAAGGCTTACCCGAGTGGCGTCGCCTGTTAGAATCATCCAAACCCAATCGCCACGACACCCTTCGTTTCATCAACTATGCCACTGAAGTCGCGGAACTCGGGGCAGACGGCTCATCATTTACCGGTTCCCGCAAGCTCACGAAAACCGGTCTCGCCCTGCAATCCATCGC
>JANORE010000178.1:0-2397 GCA_031415155.1 Akkermansiaceae bacterium
GCTGGCGGTGGCGCGGGCGGAGCAATCGCCATGCAAAGTGCGATTGTCGGAGTCGATTCATTGTTGTTAGTGAACCGAACGATGGAGAAACTTCAGCCGTTGATTGCCCGCCTCCAGACCGTGAGACCTGAGCTGAAAATCATCACAGCTTCTTTCGAGGACCTTGCTATTTCGGAGTATTGCTTGAGCTGTGATCTGATCGTCAACACGTCTTCGGTGGGCTTGAAAGATGGTGACCCATCGATCTTGCCGACCCATTGTTTAAAGCGTGAGCTCCTTGTTTATGATACGATCTATCAGCCAGTTGTGACGCCCCTGTTGGCTGATGCGAATGCAATAGGATGCCGCACGGCCAATGGTTTATCGATGCTAATTCATCAAGGAGCCTTGGCATTTCAACATTGGTTTCCCACATCCACACCACTGCCCGTGATGCAGGCTGCCATGATTCATTTCTCCAGAGGTTGATCGGAAATTTTCATTCCTGGTTCAACGGTGGAATACCAATGACAGGCGATTAGATCAAGAAGTTCAAAACGGCGTTCATTGTTTTGATCAATACGGCGGATTCTCACTCGGACCCGGATATATCCATCTGGGTCGATCGATGGGAGAATTGACTCAAAGGGATGCTTACCCGCACGAGCTAGCTTAAACGCAGCATCTAACAATCTACCATTTCGACTATCTCTTGAAACGGTGAATTCAGGCGAGGGAGTTCCCGTCTCGTGGCTATTTCCAAAGCTTGTTGAGTAGAGTGTAAAACTGAGCGTCGAGCTATCCTTCCTCTCTTCCGCGAGACGCTCACGAGCCAGCAATCGGAATTCGACTTCTGATTTACCACCACCTGCGAGGAAAAGAGGCCAATCATATTCGCTGAACTGTATAAAGTGCTCCCAGTCCAGTCGCCAATCATTTGCTTCTTCGACGAAAACCGTATTAAGGACATGGCCCTCACTCGACTTCCAGTGACTTTCAATGGCTCGTCCAGTCGGGAGCTTAAGTGCCGTGCTTCGTAGGTGAGTGATCATCTTAGGATCCATCTGTGGTAATGGATTCAAGATATCGAACTGGGTCATGCGAGCGATTGCTAGTTCAGAAGACAGGGTGAATTGCCCGCGTTCAGCAATGGTTCCTGCCGAGAGAAACTGGCTGAAGTTTTCTCTGCACTGCGGAAAAAACTGTTGTAAAAGCAAGAGATTTTCATTGGAGTCTAGGACTTTTGTCGGTTGTTGACTGATCGAAGATGTTGTTATTTCTTCTTTTGGCCATAAGAAGCGTATCGCCATGACGACGGCGATAATACATACGAACCAGCCGATCATCAGCTTGGTGATCGAGTGTAAACCTTTGCGTTTTCGCGATGTTTTAACCTCCCGTTTTTTGGGAAGCTCATTCCTTGTTGAAGAAGAAATGGAAGCGTCTGAAGTGATGAATTTATCGGTTTTAATTTCAACACCGAGTGAGGGATTTTTTCCACATTCTACACACTCGTGATCGCGTGCTTCGTTCAAATAAGATTGAAAAAATGCGCCGCAGTGCCCGCAATGAAACCAAAAGAGGAGATTTTTTTTCACGGCTTAACGGTGGGGGTTATCCAATCTATATGAAGGATCTCTGCAATTTGCCACTGGTTCGGTAAGGCTCCGGCAGGTCCACATTCTAGGCGAACCGTAATCGGACCGAACGTCGGAGAATCCGTGAGGATCAAATCACTGGGAAATAACTCGGAAATGGATTTTTCTACCGCACCCCCCCGCTGAATATAGCACCAGATGGAGAGTATACCATCAGGTGAGAGAAGCCTACAGCTTCGATAGACAGACTCGGGCCAAGCCGAGGTATAGAAATTAGCGGTAGAAAGATTTCCACGAATCTCGCGGGTGTCTCCTGCGCCTTTTTCTAATTCTTCAAACGACGCCGTGCTGAAAGCCATTGTTGCTTTCCAGTCCATTACTAGACGCTCTCCTTGTTGGGTGAAATAGGCTGAAAACTCTGATTGATTGGGAAGAATTCCAATGAGTCTTCCATAAGACTCTCCCTCCAAGGCGAAAACTTGCCACTCACTTGCACCATCCGGTTTCCAGTATTTAGAAGATTCCACCGGACGCCAATGCCTGCGGACGGTCTCTCTTAATGCATCACCTTCTTTGATCCACCGAATGA
Source organism: Akkermansiaceae bacterium (assembly GCA_031415155.1). Classification (GTDB taxonomy): domain Bacteria; phylum Verrucomicrobiota; class Verrucomicrobiia; order Verrucomicrobiales; family Akkermansiaceae; genus Luteolibacter. Next base: position 2,167 of record JANORE010000178.1, read on the forward strand.
CTCCCTCGACATCAGTGGCTCTCAGATAGGAACTATAAATTCCAACCGCTTCATCTGCTTGAGTCATCATGAAGTGAGTCGCTTCCAGCTCATCATCGACAGCCTCCGGTGCCACTTTGATGCTGGCTTCTGCCTTGTCGCGTGAAAAGTCAACAGGAGCATTGATCATCGGCAGAAAGGCAATCGATAGAACCACTAACAGTGCGACCATGCCTCCACTATAAAGCATCC
>JANORE010000179.1:0-7139 GCA_031415155.1 Akkermansiaceae bacterium
AACCAACGGCGAGCGTTCCACTTAAGAAAGAAACGGTTCGTATCACCCTGAGGGCTTCTGATATGCCATCGGCTTCTCCTTCTGGTTCTTCGGTTCCCAGCTCTGCGCCATCCATTTCGAGTGCTCCCCTTAAGAAGGAAACGATGCGCGTGACCTTGCGAGCATCTGACATCCCTTCTCCAACTCCAGCGGCCTCTGCGCCACCTGTTTCCAGTATCATTCCTCATAAATCAGTTTCATCGCAGGTTAGCCCAACTTCGAACGTAACATTGAAGAAAGAAACCATGCGGGTCACGTTGAGAGCCTCCGATGCTCCTCCATCCGTTCCTATGGCTGAACTTCCGCTCGTTTCACCGATCAATTTGCCAGCGGTAGGCAAGTCACCTGTTGCGAGTGGCCCTGTCGCACCTGCAATCGCCATACCGGAGCCAGCAGCAGCGACGATCGTATCAGTCGCACAGAAGATTGTCGCCGAATCCTCAACACTTATCAAATCTCCGTCTACCCCATCAGTTCCGCCTGCGGAAATATCGAAGCCTCAAGTGAAAAATGATGAGTTAGAAAAAGCCCCAGTAAAATCCAGTGAGAGTATGATAGAGAATAAAAACCAATCTCCAGCTCCGTCTGTTCCGACGGCTAGCGAAACCGCCAAGAAAGAAATAGCCCCAGTCGCCTTAGGGGCGGTTGAGGTGCCCACTCCTGTAAAACCTACGGCCCCCGTTTTAGCGGCCGCACCCGCTCCAGTAGCTCCTCAGGCACCCACTCTTGCGGCTCCTCCAGCACCCACTCCAGTGGCTCCTCCGGCGCCCGCTCTTTCAGCTCCTCCGGCGCCTACAATCGCGGCTGCTTCTAAGCCTCCTTCACCGAGTGCTTCCGCGACACCTGCCATTAGTGCGGCTCCACGTCCGGCTTCTGCTCCCACGATTCAGTTGCGTCCTGCGGGAGCGACTCCAGCCACGGCTGCCCCTACCGTTCGCCTCGCTAGTGCTCCAGCAGCCAAGAGTCCAGGAGCCGCATCAACCTCTCCGGCTTCAACACTACCCAAAGCCACCGTCCAGCTCCAAGCGCCGGCAGCAGCCCACCAACCTACACCAAATGTAGCTTTTGCAGGTGAGGAGGAAGAGTCCGAAGAGGGCAGGGGAGAAGGGTTTGTGAAAATCCTCATGATCGTAGGATTCGTTGCCGCAATTGCGGTGTTAATCCTTCAACTTCTCACGGCAAGTAATTGGACTTCTGGTGAGTGGTCGAAGCTTTTCGAGTAATCCCGGCGATTGGTTTCTTGAATCTCAGAAGAGCCACCTTGTATTTAGCAGGGTGGCTCTTGACGTTTTATGATTTCGCATCCAGCTTCTCGGCATGTCTCTCATACTTACCGACGCAAATTTCCAATCTGAAGTCATCGACTCTGAACTGCCTATCCTCGTGGATTTTTGGGCAGAGTGGTGTGGTCCGTGCAAAATGATCGGCCCGATCATTGATCAAGTCGGCACGGAGTTAGCTGGCATTGCGAGGGTCGGAAAAGTCAATGTGGATGATGCTCGCGATCTCGCCGTGAAATACAATGTTCGCTCAATTCCACTTCTTCTATTTTTTAAAAATGGCGAAGTGAAAGACCAAATCGTAGGTGCCAGTGTGACCAAGGATCAGCTCAAGGCAAAGCTTCAAGCACTCGCCTAACAAGTGCTCAATTCACAGAACCGATCTAGAAAATTCTAGATCGGTTTTTGCGTTTTGAGATCAGAGCACTTCCCACTCGGAGGATGGAGAGCGGAGCAACCTGGCCTTGTATTCGTGCTGGAATTACAGCCTTCTCCGAATCCTGAAAATGAACATGGATTGAGCATTATTGACCGATGTTTTTCTGATTTGAAAATCAATCAGATCTAGCTCAGATGGCTTACTGCGGAATGGATACACTGTGCGACTGGCAATTAGGGGGTGGCACCAAGACCGCCAGCACATCACCATTCAAGTAAATCATAAGGCTTAATTTTTAAACTGATCACTTGCCTCCTAATCGAGCGATCAGTTTCTCACGCACATCGGTATGGAATTTCTCGATGAAATCGCAAACATACCCGATGATATCTAGCGAATCATCGCTGACTAACGGCGTGAGATCCATGCCGAAAATAATCTGATCCGCGTGGTCACTGGAGTGAGAATGATAGAATGTCGCATTGGCGGAACGCCGACCCGCAATCGCGAGGTCGTAGTGCTTTCCACCAGCAATTTGTGAGTCAAAAACCTCGTTGAGAGCACTAGCGAGATGATTCCGCCCGCTCACATCCATCACCACCTTGTCTTCGTCTAACAACCAGTCCAGATCACGCCAGACCTCACAGCCAATGACTTGCTGAGGCCGTTGTGTGCGAGGAAGTTCTCGCATCGCTTGGATGGCAGCCATCATCACGCCGATGTGCGTTTCATGTTTGTCAGCAGGATTATGGGTATAAACCACCTCCGGTTGTGTGGCAGTTAGAATTTCAATAAGATCGTTTCTTAATGCCAGATCCGTGCAGCTTTTCGCCGCGCGACTCGGAAAATCCAGTTGGATCATCACGCCGTAGCGTCCGATGACGGCAGCGGCGTTCTGCTCCTTGCGGCGGATTTCCATCATTTGCTCATCGGAGAAACGGGAGTATTCCCCACTCCGCGAACTGCCAGCGCCGTTCGTGCAAGTCACTCCGCCAAACCACTGATCCTCACGAGCGATACAGGCCAAAATCCCATCGTAGGCCATGAATTCTAAATCGTCCTGATGGGCACCGATCCCCAGATGCGTGACGCGCCGTAGTGCTAGAGATTCCGGTTTGCCATCGGGAATGAAAATTTCCGCAGTGTCTTGGTGAAATTTCATCCAGCCACTTTCCATCACCCATCCGTTTTCATCCAGAAAGAAATCGAACTTCTCATTCCTGTTCATTTCCAGATTCACGATCAGAAAAGAACCCTGTTTTCCGCTTTCCCGCAGTCATTTGTCAGATTAGTTTCCCGCTGACATGAGTAGCTGTGGGCCAAAAATGAAGATGGATCCGACTTTGCACCGGGAAAAAAAACCGGACTGGATCAAGGTGCGATTACCCAATAATCCAGCGTTTTGGTCCACGAAATCATTGATCACGGATCTGAAATTAGTGACCGTATGCGAGGAGGCCCAGTGCCCAAACCGTTGGGAATGCTGGGGCCAAGGCACGGCCACCTTCATGATTGCCGGCGATAAATGCACCCGCGCTTGTGGATTTTGTGCCGTAAAAACTGCCAAGCCAGACGCTCTCGAATCCGACGAACCCGCCCGCGTCGCCGAGGCCACCCGCCGGATGAATCTCCGCCACGTCGTGATCACTGCCGTCGCCCGCGACGATCTCCGCGATGGCGGAGCCGAACATTTCAAGCAAACCATCGAAGCCGTCCGCCAAGCAAATCCAGAGATTATCATCGAGGTGCTCGTCCCCGATTTTAATGACCGCGACTGGGCGCTCTCCATGGTCATGGATGCTCGACCGCATATTTTTAATCACAATTTAGAAACCGTCGAGCGGTTGACTCCTCTGGTCCGTTCCCGTGCTCAATATCAACGCAGTCTCACCGTTTTGAAAAAAGCCAAGGCCATGGTGAACGGAAAAGTCGCGACGAAGAGCGGTATCATGCTGGGTCTCGGCGAGCGCCGGGATGAAATTCTCCGCGCGATGGATGACTTGCTGGAGCACGATGTCACCGTCCTGACGATGGGCCAATATCTCCGCCCGACCCAGAAGCATTTACCCGTCGTAGAATACATCACGCCGGATGCCTTCCATGAATATAAAGTCATCGCACTGGAAAAAGGTTTCCGCCACGTCGCCAGTGGCCCGCTCGTCCGGAGCTCATACCACGCCGCAGATTTCCGCCCAGAATTGGATGTGTTAGAGGCCATCGAGGCGGATGTCCGCGCCACCCAAGGAATCGAACTCGGCCCGGAACATCTTCTCTTGCCTGCGCTGAAGCCCGCCCTCATCAAGGCCATCGCCTGATCGTCCATGCGCCATTGGTTAATCAAGTCCGAGCCAGATGTTTTCGGAATCGACGATCTGGCCAAGGTCGAACGCGAGCCATGGAGCGGCGTGAGAAATTACCAAGCTCGCAATTTCATGTGGAAGGAAATGAAGCCCGGCGACCTTGCCCTTTTTTATCACTCAAATGCCAAGCCGCCCGGCATCACTGGCATCGCTCGGGCCGTAGGTGAACCGTATCCAGATCCCACTCAATTCGATTCAACGAGCGAATACTTCGATCCCAAATCGGACGTGAAAAAACCACGTTGGTGGCTCATCGACTTCGAGTTCGTCAGCAAATTCCGGGAAATGCTCACGCTCGAGAGACTCAAGACGGACACCCTGCTTTCTGAAATGTTGGTCTGCCAACGCGGCACACGACTTTCCATCACGCCCGTTGACCCGCTGCATTATAAGAGAGTCTGCAAGCTTGCGGGATGGAAGCCATAGACCGTCTTTCATGACTGAGTCGGGTGGGGCGACTAGATTTTCAAAAATCCAGCAATTTTTTCGAAAATTGCCGTGCGGGGGCGAAGGAAATCCGCATAAATCCTCGCGGACTCGAGACTTTGAGTCTGTCCACATCATCCATTTCCGAAAATGTCTTCATCTTCCATCCAAATCCTTCACAAGGAATGGCTTCCTTCAACGGGCGTTCTTGTCATCCCTGGCAGACTCGAGTTCGAGAATCTCCTGTATCTCGAAAAAATCTTCACCGGACGAAAAATCACTTGGCTGGTCGAGGAGACCGCCAATTACGATCCGCCAGTTCGCGCTCATTTAGAAAAATCGGGTTCTGGTGCGATGTTTTCCGCTGCCGACGCCGCACCTGCTGATGCGGGCGCCCAACTCAAAACATATCTCGCGGGAAATGGCGTGTTGATCTACGTTCCCGGTCGCGTCACGGCCCGCAAAGCCACTCCCAATCACGTCCCCGCAGCACATTTGAAGGCTCTTTGCGCCTTTGGATTGCCGACCCTGCCCATTGCCATTGATTGTCCGCGTGACTCATCTTTGACCATCGAGAGTCCGTCTGCATTGCCAGCGGCGGTTATTTCTATCGGAAAAACGATCGCGGCAGGAGCGGCGAGCATTTCTGCGTTTCAGCAAGGATTGTTAGAAGCGAATGAAGAGGCTTATTCTTTGCGCCCGCTTTTCAAAGGATCGCTGGCCATGGCTCTGCTAGAAGGGCTGAAAAAGCATGGATCGAAGAATCGCATCCTTGATGGCTCGGATGATGTCGAACTCACCTTTGACAAAATTTTAGCCGCTGCGATTTCCTTTTCAAAGTTCATCAAAGAGGAAACCGACAAGTTGCGCGTGGCGATTGTACTTCCGCCGGGCAAGGCCGGTTTAATCGCGAATCTCGCGGTGATATTTGCTGGGAAAGTTCCGGTGAATCTTAATTTTTCCGCAGGTCACGAAGCGATTCGATCCTGTATCCGCCAGGCAGACGTGGATCGTTTCATCACCGCAGATCCTTTTGTGAGGAAGGTTTCCTCGTTCCCGTGGCCACCGAACCGCGATCTGATTTTCATCGAGCGAGTCTTACCGACGATCCAAAAAAAGACGGTCGTCTGGGCAATTCTTTCAAAGGTCCTGCCTGCGGCGGCGCTCGGCACATTGCTGGGTCTGAATAAACGTCGTGGTGATGATGAGGCGACCTTGCTCTTCACTTCTGGCTCGTCCGGTGAACCGAAAGGGGTCGCTCTCAGCCACCGAAATGTCCTCGCCAATGTCTGCCAATTCGGCACCCGGCTAGATCTGACTCGTGGCTCGACCATTCTCGGCTGTTTACCACTTTTTCACTCATTTGGCTGCACGGTTACGCTTTGGTTTCCAGTGATTGAGGGCGTGAATCTGGTGACCTATCCAAGCCCGCTAGAGACGAAGCGCCTGGCGGAATTGGTCTCGCTGCATCAGATCAATATCATGCTCTCGACGCCGACGTTTCTGCGTGGCTACATGAAACGCATCGACTCGGCGCAGTTGGCATCGCTCAAGCTCATCGTCACCGGTGCGGAAAAACTTCCCCAATCACTCGCCAGTGCTTTCGAGGAGAAATTCGGGATTCGTCCGCAAGAAGGCTACGGCCTCACAGAGACATCGCCCGGCACGAACGTCAATCTTCCAGACCTTGAGCCAGAACGTGATTCGGTCGTTCTATCCTCATCGCGGGATGGCTCTGTTGGCCAACTTCTGCCCGGTCTGGCCATTAAAATCACCGATCCGGTGACCGATAAACCGATCCCGATTAGCCAACCAGGAATCATCTGGTTCAAAGGCGCTAACATCTTTTCAGGCTATCTCGGAAATCCTAAGAAATCCGCAGAAGTCCTTAAAGATGGCTGGTTCCACACCGGTGACGTCGGGCGAGTCGATGAGGATGGCTTCCTCTACATCGAAGGCCGACTTTCTCGGTTCTCTAAAATCGCTGGCGAAATGGTACCCCACGAAACCGTCGAGGCGTCGATCAATAAAGTGCTCGGCCTCGACGCCGAATCCGAGCGCCGCATCGCCGTGGTCGGTGTGCCGGACGAGCAAAAAGGCGAGGCGATTCTCCTCCTCTCAACCATCGCCGGTCCTGCGCTTGAACAAGAATGTATCGATCTCCGCTATAAATTGTTAGACGAAGGGCTATCATCACTCTGGTGTCCGAAACGCATCATTCCCGTCGCAGAAATCCCTGTCCTCGCCTCGGGCAAACTCGACATCAAAGCCTGCGAAGAACTCGCGAAAAATGACCACTGAGGCACCACCCATTCTTTCATTTCCATGATCATTCAAAATCGCATCGACTCCACCTTCGCCCGTCTTCGAGAAACCCATCAAAAAGCCTTTGTCGCCTACGTCGCAGCGGGTGATCCCAACTTCGAAAGTTCGTTAGAAATCATCAAATCACTTGCCGATGCGGGTGCTGACATCATCGAACTCGGCCTACCGTTTTCCGATCCATTGGCCGATGGTATCGTGAATCAAATGGCCGCCGAGCGTGCGTTGAAAGCGGGAATGACCACGGCTCGCTGCATCGAGCTTATCCGCCGTTTTCGCGAAACTCACCAGACGCCCATCGTTCTCTTCACCTATCTCAATCCCATTTTCACC
>JANORE010000180.1:0-11716 GCA_031415155.1 Akkermansiaceae bacterium
AGTGCTGTGGATTTGCAGCTCAGTATTTCGCTATGCCGTCATTACTGGACGGGCAGAACACAATCCGGCATTAAATCTGAAAGGCGCTTTAAAACCGTATCGAGAGAATCACCTGCCTTCTCTCCGCGCACGGGACATCCCAGATTTTTTGAATGCTCGGAATTCCATCAAAACAAATGAGCAGGATCAAATTGCTTTCAAGCTACTGCTTTTGACTGCTTTGCGGACAGGTGAGCTGCGACGCGGACGGTGGGAGGATATTGATTTCAGGGCAGGGGAGTGGCGTGTTCCTGCGGAAATGATGAAGATGCGAAATGAGCACATCGTTCCACTTTCCAATCAGGTGATTTCCCTACTTGAGCGATTGCGTGCCATAACGGGGCATCAACCATGGCTTTTTCCGAGTCGATATAGTCGAGTCAACTCAGTCATGCATGAAAATCGTATCAATGACATGATTGAAGCGATAGGATACAAGGGGAAGGTTGTAGGTCACGGATTCCGTTCCATGTTTTCAACCATTCTCAACGAGTAAGGTTTCAATCGTGATGCCATTGAGCGGCAGCTTGCCCACATCGAACGCAACAATGTGCGTGCGGCTTACAACAGGGCGGAGTATTTGCCAGAACGACGTTTTATGATGCAGTGGTGGGCGGATTTTATCGGAGGCGGAGGCAAGTCCGCAATTGAACTTCCCCTCGTACCAATGCCTCCGGTGTTGAGATCAGCGTTCCAAGGATTTACGGCACCATTTCAATTGAACTGAGCGATTCTAAAGCAGATGTGCATATCCCTTGATTCTATCCAATATTTCTGAAAACGCTGGTCGGTCTCGGTAATACAGAGACTTTGTGATTTCGTATGCTCTTTCATAATCACTTCGAGTTTGGGAAGTGTTAATTGAGAATGCTTCGTTTTTCGTGATGTCAGGATTTTCTGATCTGAATCGGCGAACCTTATGCGCCTTGTATTCATCAGACCCGATAAAGGTTCTCACGCTTGGCACTTCAAGCAGGCAATAAACGTCGTAGTAGTGACGCATGAAATTGACAGGGAATTCTCCTGACTCCTGCTGCCTTCGAAATTTCGTTGAGATGGTTTGGAGTTTTTCCACAAGCGTGTGGCCCGGATTATAACATAACACGCCTATAGCGCGATTGTCGAGGATTGGCACTTTGTGGGCCGCGTAATCGTATGCCCATGAACTTATATCCTGAGGAATGTTCGGGGTGACATCGTCAAAGCCGACCTCCAAAAGTACACCTTGTTTGAGATCCGATTTTGTTCCGTTGACCTCTTTGTAATTGAGCCGAATGCCGCCACTACGGTATTTCAAATCGTCAAAATTTGCATCGCGTGCTACCTCAATAATCCCGTCAATTTTAATCGTTTCGACAAGCCAATCGTAAAACTGCTTCCTACTCTCAATTTGAACTGGCTTGTCGTGATTTCGTCCTGTGCTGACTTTTAGTTCTTCAGGTGGATCAATTCTGATATCGATATCCTCGGAAAAGCGATTGATGATTTTGAAGCCCTTAGAAAGAGAAGTCCCGCCTTTGAGTTCGAAGCTCATACCCATTTGCTGTAGGCCATGGAGGCAATGCATGATCCAGTAGTCTTTCTCGACTAGGACAGGATCAATATCCATCTCGGCTCCGACGATTCGCAGCAGGTCGGCAAATTCTTCATGATTGTGGAGGTAATCAAGCGGCATGTGACGAAGCTCCTTCTGTCAAAGCTGCGAAGAATTTTTTTGTCCTTACTAAACCGTAGTGACGAGACGTCTCCAGTAAGCGATTGCTGTCTGAATTGGCGGCTAGTTTTTTAACCCTATCAAGAACAAGAGTTTTCTCCTCACCGAGACGATCAAGATTGTTGACCAAATCAACTAGCAGGAATTCATTACTGACTGATTTCGGAAAACTCGGCTTCATGCGAAAATCAAACATCCGCCGACCGAGTGAAAATCGCCCGTGGCGTTTGTGATTGTAAACGACTGTCTCGTTGTAAAGTTGGGTAGAGCCAACACCCAGTGCGTTGTAATCATTAGGGGAGGTGAGCAAAAAGCGATCATCCCTCAGGAAGGCTGCAACAAGCTCTTCGTCTGTAGCAGGCGCACTTCCAAAAGCAGTCTGTTTTGGGTGGTAGTACAGACCGCCAGAGAGCTTGCTCAAATCTCCTGATTTGACCAGTTCCTTGAGATGCCTGTCCACCGCGGTTGACCATTTGGACAGATCATCACGGCGGTAGACTTTGCCCTGCTTTAGATGGTCTTTTAAGTTTTGTAAGGCGCTCATATTCAATCTCCTTTAGGTGAAGAATAGCACATCCCAACTTAGAATGCAAGTATTTTCATTGAAAAACCATGCAAGCGATTATAGCTTTTTTTGTCAACGTCTGCGGCTTGAAACTTGCTTCAGGCAAGCGAGTACCATGTGCCTTTACCCTTGCCACCACGAACGAGATAGTCACCCGCAACCAAATCGCTCAGGCGTTTTTTGACAGTGTTCCGGTTTGCATCAGTCGCGTTGACGATGTAGGAAACGCTTATCTGCCCGTGCTCATGCGTCAGATCGATAATTTTGAGTGATAACTCTGGCAGTGATGCTCGCATGATTTTTTCGATCGAAACCTTCTGCTCCAGGCTACGTTTTTGCTTCTGAAGCGATTGCAGGAAAAACAGCAGCCATGGACTCCAGTCAGGTTCATCAGACTTGAGGCTCTTTTGGGTACGGCGCAGTGCAAGGTAATAGCTTTCCTTGTTTTGCTCGATAACGCTTTCCATAGAGCTGTAAGGCACATAGGCGTAGCCGCTTTTGAGCAATAGCAGGGTGGTGAGGATGCGTGATATCCTGCCATTTCCATCTTGAAACGGGTGTATGGCAAGAAACACGACGATGAAGACCGACACGATTACCAATGGGTGTAGCGTTCTTTCTTCAAACACTCTATTCACGAAATTATAGAGGGCTTCCATTTCTCGCGGCGTGTCAAACGGCGTTGTCGTTTCAAACACCACACCAACTGATTTCCCTTCAGCATCGAAGGCTTCAACGCTGTTGGACAGCTTCTTGTAGTCACCCCGGTGGCGTTGGTCTTTGCTGGAATATTGCAGCAGGATGGAGTGAAGCTGTTTCAGGTAATTTTCTGATAGCGGGATCGTTTCAAACGTGCTGAAAATGATTTCCATCACAGCGGCATAACCAGCAACCTCTTCTTCATCGCGCGAGGTGAAGGATTTGGTTTCCAAGCGTGAGAGCAACGCTTCCACTTCGCGGTCAGTTAGTTTTGAACCTTCAATCCTTGTCGAAGAGCCAACGCTTTCGATGGTTGCGACTTTGCGAAGCTGACTCAAACGCTCAGGCGCAATTTTACCAAGTGCTCGCCACGCGCCTTTGAATTCGTCGATCTCGCTCAGAATCGCGATCATTTCATGCGTGATTTTGATTGAATCCGTATTGATCATAAAAATCTCTATATCCGTATTTATACCTGATTATATCCATAAAAAGTTAAAAATCTACTAAAATATGGATATAATAGGGTATTTTTATGGATATTCACTCAATTCCAAGGTGGTGATGAGGCGCTCTCCAACTCGGCGATACAGATTTTCAAGGCTTCAATTTTCCAGCCGCAGGCTCTGACTCCGATTTTCACTGGCTTTGGGTAAATTCCCGATTTGATTCCGCGATAACAGGTGCTTCTGCTAACCGGTATTATTTCGAGGACTTGTGGCAGACGAAGATAGCCTGCAGTTTGTGGTGGGTGAAATTGCGTCATTCATTTTCTCCATTGGTGGACTGAGAAAATAGTAGCCATTCATGACATAGGGTAGTGGGTTTTGGCAGTATTTAGTTCCAAGTGAGGCACCAAAATCGGGCTAAATGGTGCGCATTGGCGCATGGTTATCTGGAAGCTAAAAATTCTCCAAATCAAACTATGACGACAAGAGAAAGAACCGAAAAAGTAGCACCGCTCGAAAAGTTCGACGTTTTGGCGGTGGATATCGATTTGCTGCGCCAGCGAATTGAAGGGCTGCAATCTGGGCAGTCGATGGATAGCTTGCTAGAAGTGGTCGAGGTGGAAAAGCTGGCAAGTCGCTTTGGTGTGTCATCGGATGTGATGTGCAAACGCCTGACCTCGGCAGGTGGGCAGGTGTTCAAAATGGGGCGGCAATTCGTGATCCGCAAAGTCTCGCTATTGCAGGCTATGGAAAATATGGAGCAAATAGCGGTCGGCTAAGTTTTGGGCGGCATGATTGCCCAGAATTCCGCCGCTTGCTTGGCCGTGCGGGCGTTGCGGTAATGCTGCTCGAAGGTTTGCGTCACGGTGTGCCCCATATTTGCCAGCACCACGGCTTTCGCGTCTTTGCCTTCGGCGCGAGCCTGCGCTTCAAGATTTGAGCCGTAAGTATGGCGACTAATATCCCGCTCCCAATTGAGTATCGTGCCGACAATTTTGTCTTTTCGTTTACGGTGATTGGTCTGCTTGATTTTTCCGCTCTGCTGCGCAAAGGGCTTTAGCCATGCGGCCAGATTATCGGCCAAATCGACAAAGCGCTTGGTATCGGTTTTATTGCCGAAATCCACGCGAATCCACTTTTCGTCAAAATTGATGTCTGACCATTTCAACCGCCCCAGCTCGGATTCTGGACGAAGCCCTGCAAAGAATGCAATGGCGAACCAAGGCAGCATCTGTGGGTCGTCCTGCGCTGCTTTGGCGAGTAAAGTGGCAGTTTCTTCAGCCGAGGCGATCTGCACCTCTTGTCGTTTGATTTTCGCCGCTGGAATCAGCTTGATTGGATTTGCAGGAAATGTCGCTGCTGCTTCAGGCAAAGAATAAAGCGAGATGAGGAATGTCCGCAAATGGTTGAATGATTTGGCCGCATAGCCGCCATCCTTGCGCCAAGTGGGAAGCCATGATTGCCAATGCTGGGCATCCAATTGGCTGAGATTTGTATCCCGAAAGGGGATAAGCTGCTTTTTCACCCACTCAAACGTCTGGATGTAACCAGCCGACCAGTCCGCCCCTCGTGCGCTTCTGTAGCGCTTGATTAGCTCGCCGAGTGAAATGGACTGATGATTTTTCTCCAGCTCCTTGACCCAAGCCGCGCAAGCATCATCCAGCCCTTTGAAGCCATAAATCTGAAATGCCTCGTGGTAATAATTGGCAGTTTCCAGCCGCTTTTCGTCATACTTTTTCAGCCGTGAAGATTTCAGGCTCGATTCCAGATTCTTGCGGTAACTCTCCGCCTCGGTCTTGGTGGCAAACTTCTTGCGACCGCGTTTTCCCGTTTTGGAAACCTTGGCGCTTATGTTCACGCACCATTTTCCACTCTGTTTGTCCTTGGTAATGTCGAGCTGTCCGAGCCTTGGCATGGGCAGAAGTTGCCACAAAGCCGAGCAAACTGCCAATTCATTTGGTCACTAGTCGGTCATTTATTGGTCACTGAAAATGCTTTCTAACAACCTCTAAGGGCAAAAAGAAACCCGCAATCTTTTCAGATTAAACGGGTTGGGGAAGTACGAGGACTGGGACTCGAACCCAGGACCAATTGATTAAAAGCCAACTGCTCTACCAACTGAGCTATCCTCGCCTTCATTTCCCGCATGGCGGGGCGGGACAATTAGGGACGCTACGGATGTTTGGCAAGCTGATTTAAGAAAAAACTGAGTTTTTATTTTTTAAGATCTGCCGAAAGAGCGGGTTGCTACGAACGCTTGGGCAGATGCCAGAATGGATTCTCTTTGAATTTCTCATTGAGCGACGGGAATATTTCGGAATTCATCTCAAAGGTGTAGGGAGAAATCACGATCATTTCAAGAAACAGTGCTAGCGCAAATAAGAACACCAACGCGATCAGACGGAATGGATCAAGAGGCGCGATTATGACGCGGTGTCGCCCGATGTGGTCCCAGAAGGTGGCTCCGAGGCGTTTCGCACTCAAGAGGCTCAGGGCTTGGCAAAATATTGCAAGTAATCCCCAACCAAAGCCAACGCCTGTAATCATGACTCGCAATGAGCGCCATGTGGCGGCACTGAGATCTAAGCGCGAGCCATCTTGACAGGTGACGCTGAGACCGAGTAACCACTTGCCAAGGGTGGTTCCGAAGTAGTGCAGAAGCATGGCCTCAACAAGGAACCAGGGCACAAAATGAAAAAATATCAGCCAAGGACTGAGTAGAACACCCTTGATATCTTGCCCCACCACCCACATCCCGAGCCACCAGAAACTGGAGTAGAGAGACATATCTAACCATCGCGCCCAGAAACGCCTCATGTAGGCGCTGGTCTGCGGAACAGGTGGTGGCGGAAAGGAAATCTGGGCGGTGGGCGGCGCCGTTTCCGATTCAGAAGAAGGTTCTTCTAAATCACGGGTGAAAATCTCAATTTCGACCAACGGTTTCCATGTGACAAGTCCTTCATGCCAAGCCATGGTGCCCGCGTCTAGCTCACCCGTATGGATTTTTCGCCGGATTTCGAAATCGTGAAGTGGCCCGATTTTTTCGCCGTCGCGGATGATCCAGATGTTCATGGTTTAGAGATTCCGTAAGGACTTAGCCGCATCACTACGTGCGGCGAAGAAGGCGGGGACGAGTGCGGCGAGCGAGCACAGAATAAAGGCCATGAGGGCGAATTGCGCTTGCACCCATGGATCGTTATACGCCGGCAAGATATCAAATCCGGTGAAGGACGAAGTGAACGGGTCGAAGCCGACTTGGCGGAAAAATGCTTGGATATGTCCTCGGAAATGAATGACCAAGCGACCGAGTCCCACGCCAAGGATCGCACCGATCGTGCCGAGGATCATACCTTGATAAAGAAAGACGCGGACGATTTGATTCGGTGCTGCGCCAAGTGCCTTCATCACACCGATTTCCCGCCGCTTCTGGATGGTGACGGTGAACATCACTGCCATCATCGAGAAAGCGGAGATTAGGACGATGAATGACAGCATGAAATACATCATGCCGCGCTGCTGCTCGATCAGGGAAAAAAACGCTTGGTATTGTTCACCCCAAGTGATGAGCGACCAATCCTTACCGAGTTTCTGGCGAGCTTCGGCAGCAAATATTTCCGCTTGGTAGGGGTCGTCTAGGCGCAGCGCGATCCCTTGTACGGCGTCTTCGAGCCCGGCGAGATCTTGCGCCAGAGGAAGGGGAATGAAGAGATCTGGCGTGATGGCCATTTGCGATGCCTGATAGACGCCGATGACTTGGGCCTCCTTGGGCAGGACGATGCTTTTGAGGTTTTTCAAGGTCTCGGCGTCCATCTTCTCGACTTCGGTGGCGTTGAGATCGGCGATGGCTTTTTCAATCTCCAGCTTAGCGGTGGATTCGAAGCGGAAAATCTGAGTCGCCTCGTCGAGTGCCGCACCATCCATGGCGACGAGAATGATATTCAGTAGATCTTTCTCAGGAGCGCGGACCTCCTTTTCAAAAATGGAAAACAGGGCATTGTAAGCCTCACGACTGGACTCAGCAGAAAGTGTGAATTTTTCGCCATCGGCCTTCCATGCGCTGCGGAGAATCTCGGTGGATTTTTTCCAGACCTCAGCGAAAGCCTCACGCACTGGGGGATTTTCCGTGGCCTTGTAAGCACGCATGACCTCCTCGAAGTTTCTGGTGGAATAGAGCCTGAGCGTATCGCCCACGCCGAGGGCGAATTGCTCGGCCAGAGTCGAGGAAATCACCGCTCGGTCGTCGATTCCGAGGTCGGCGGAAGAGGTGGGATACTTGCTTTGATCGAGCATTTTGGCGATGCCCTCGATCTGAGCGGGGTCTGAAGTATCGATGCCACGGAAAAGGACGGGCCGTTGATTCGAAGCGACATCCAAGATGACGTTGTCCGAGACGAAGGCGGTGGCGGCTTCCACATGCGGAAGTTTCTTAGCCATGGCCGCAGCCTCGGTCCAATCGGACATCCGGCCATTTCCAGCGGTGACATCGTTTAGCAAAACGTGCGGTGTGAAGCCGAGAATCCGATTTTTCACATTCCGCTCAAGACCGGAGTAAACGGCCATCACCACGACGAGGACGAGAACGCCCAGCATCACACCGATCAGGGAAATAAGGCTGAACGAGGACAACATGGAGCGGCGGGGATTAAGATACCGCCGGGCGAGGAGAAGGCTGAAGGAACGTTTTTTGATAGACCTTAGCTAAACTGTGATGAGCGGGTGAGCAAGCACTGGAACAGTGAACATTAGTAACTATTCAGGAGGTAAAAGTGGCGGGGTTGCCAGTGAAGGCAGACCGGATTGAGGCCATGAGGTTTAGGCCTTGTTTGCCGTCCGATGGCCTGTTCGTGTTCGATTGCGCTGAAGACCTGAATAGTTACCAATACTTTTAAATACGGGCCACGAAAAATGCCTCGGGTTAGTCCCGAGGCATTGAGTCAATTCTGATTGTTTCTAACGAAGCAAACTTCGCGGGGTGAAACTTACCCCATTCCAATACAAATTATTTCTGGCGGCGGCGGCGTAAAAGCGCCCCGAGAGATAATACTCCGAGCAAGGCAGAACTGGTTTCTGGAACCGCCGTGACCTCGAAGCTCGAGCTACTCAGCGAGAGACGATGATCTGAACTTTGATCCGAAAACGAATAGAGGCTGAATGACGAAACTGCATTCGTACCGAAGTCAATCGCAGTTCTAACTTCGGGAGAGTTGTTAGGATTCCCGAAATTGTTCTGAACACCTACCGCCGTGATGATATTCGCACCAAATGTGGCGGTTCCATTGATCAGAGCCGTTGGTGAGCCGAAGAAAGTATATGTGGCAGCGCTACCCGTGCCTACGGCACCTGGAGCTACAGTCGTAAACGATTCAGCAGCTGCGTAGTCGCGAAAGCCGGAACTATCGATGTCTTCCAGAACCAAGGTGTTCAAAATAACTGGTTGGGAGAAGGAGAAATCCCACCGCTGGTAATTGGTAACGGTTCCAGAAAAAGTACCCGCGCTATCCACGAGCGGATTGATATCGGCGTTGGTGCCAAAAATGAATCCGTTTGGATTAATCGAAGTCGCGTTGGTGAAGCTTGGGCCTTGCACTCCACTGACGACCCCCGAAGAGACTGCAGTGCCGAAAAAGGTTCCAGTAAATGTCAGGGTGACTCCGTCTTTGGTGGCAAACCCAGTGGAGGAATTGTTACCACCACCAGCTGTCTGGGAAAGAAATCCAACTTGGGTGGTTGATGGGTTAGTCCAAGTATCCGTTAGAAAGGAGAATGTGGTTGCTGAGACATGCGCGGAGCAAGCGATTGAGGATAGCACGATGGCTAAATTATACGTTTTATTCATAAGTAATCAGGTGTCGATCTGTTAGTAATTTCAAAGGGACGCGGGCTAATTAATATTTTTTTGGGTTTCCGCAAGTTTTTTATCTTAGGTGTCGGCAACACGCGGTTCAAAGTTAGATTTCTCGCCTGTTCAAAACTAGACAGCGTAAATTCCGCAAGAATGCTAGGCCAGACGACTTTTGGTAACACCTCTACCACCCAAAATTTGAGTTTGGGGTGGTGTATGATGATCACTGACTTGCGGATGGTGGCTCAATCACCAATCACATGCGCAGCGAGGGCCAAGATACGTCCAGCAAATGAAATCCATTTTTGTTTCGGCCCCGGCATATCATTTCCGAAACGCTCTACCAAAATAAACGATTTCCCCTAAACTTTTGCGGGGAAATGATGTGACAGACTACAAAGCTATTTCTTTGGTGGAAAGCCCCCAGAGAATTCCACAGAGAATCATCGCGCAAAGGTGGATGGAGTAGATCGAAAGGGGGAAGTCGAAACAGGAGTGGAGGCCGGTGGCGGTGAGTGCGATCATCATGCTACGAATGATCGGTCTTTCGATAGAAGCTAAGGTTTTTCTGGATAGGCTTCGTAAGCCAGCAACCACAGAGCCAACACCAAAAGTAAGCCAAGCCGCAGAACCCAAGTAGCCCCACTCGACAGTCGTTTGTAGGGGGTCGCAGTGTCCGTGCATCCAGCGTCCTTTGATCTCAAATCCAGGTTTGTTGGTAAAGTAGGGTACGATGTGCTGGAACGAGCCAGGGCCGAATCCGGGCCAACTACCTTCGGATGGAGAACTCATTTTAACCATGAGTCCCATAATAGCGAGGCGTGCTCTTACCGACTCGGAGTATCCATCACGGTCGATGTCGTTGAAAAGAGTCTGGGTTCGAGAGGTCAGATTTTTGGAGGAAATAACTCCTAAGCTGAGAATGATTGCCGCGATAAAGGTCATCATGATTCGCTTTTCAAAGACGAGATTTTTTGGCTTTCCCTCGGATCTGATGAGCTTGATGAAGCGCTTCCGGTTGAGGAAAAATGAGAGAATAAGGATGAAGACTAAAATGAGAATTGCGCCTTTGGAACCTGCGACCATCACTCCGACGCCTGAGAGAGAAGCGATGGTGAGCCAGATGCCGCGATGAATTTTAACCTGAGAGCTTTCGCGTTGACCGAAAAAAAAGCCCAATGCCAAGGTGCAACTCAAGTTCATGAGGGCTGCGGCATTGGCATTATAAATGTAGGGGGCGAAGAAAGAGCCTGCGTGCCATTCATCGACGAACCAAACCGCCTTGGCCCCAACGATTTTGTGGAAAATACCAATACCCGCAGTGATCGCTCCCATCACGGCGATGAGTCCGATCACCCATTTCCAAGCCTTGGTTTGAGTGGTGCTCGCGATGGCAACGATCGCCATGACCACTGCTGAAAGTTCACGTAACGCATAGAAACTGCTCGATTTCGTGACCGAGCCGGGTCCAAATGGAATCAAACGATCTTTGAGAGTGGTGAAAGACCATTGCTCAATCGAATGTTCTGCTTTGGCATTGAACACCATGAACCATCCGAAGCAGAGTAAAAATCCTAGTGATGTCCAGGCGACTGGGCCAAGCCGAGGGAGCCAGTGATTTTTCGGCAGAATAAAAAAACTAAGCCCTGCTGAAATGGCGGTGAGAAAGACTGCAATTTCCCGGTATTGGCCGAATGCGCTGCCAAATGCGAAAATCGACCAAGCGAGAGTGAGAGTGAGCAATAGAAAGCAAATAAAAAAACGGCTGGATTGATGATTGCTCTGGTATTTACGCATGGCGATGAAGGTGTTATGGAACTTTGAAAATGGGACATGAGACCATTTCCTCGGGCAAGGAGTTTTGATCAGTCTGAATCCCATCAAGTTTTGATGAAATTTCGAAACAAAAAAAATCGCCATTTGACAAGAATGTCGAACGGCGATTTTTAAAATCTTAGGTTTGGCAATAGTGCTATTTACTTCCGTCGGCGTAAAATCAGGCCAAAGCCTAGAACACCCAACAGGGAGATTGCCGAAGGCTCTGGGATAGGTAGTGGAGCGGATGTATTGGCAAGGCTCTCGTAAGCATAGCTATCAATCGTTGCCGTATTTAGGCCATCCCAAACAACGTGAACCCAGCCGTAGTGGGTGACAATTCCTCTAGCAAATCTAACTCCAACATAGGCATCCTCGCCACCATTCCAGCGAGCGTTTGGACTGTCAGTATCCGCAAGGAGGACGGCGTTGATAGTGCTACCTGCGTAGTTCCACGCGGCAGTCACGAAATCACCCTCCGCAAATTCTTGAGCAAGAGGAATTCCGCCGAATCCAGTGTCATCAACAGCAAATTGAGTGGAGGTTGTACCCGCTGGCACCACTCCCAAAGTAGTAAAGACCCCTGTGAAATC
>JANORE010000181.1:0-5163 GCA_031415155.1 Akkermansiaceae bacterium
GACCCTCCACCAGTTCATGGGGGAAGTCATTGAGCTGATTCAGGGTGATGCGAAGCGATCTGAAATGGGCCAGCCATCCGTCTCTATCGAAGGTGGATCCGTCAAATTAGTGGCCATCGTTGCTTCTCTCGTAGCGAGTTCCTTTCAGGCCGACATGGAAATACTCGCCCGCACCGCGGATCTCGACGCGATTTCCCCGAAAAGGGCGCATATTATCGAAACATGGCAAAGCAGGGCCGCCAAAAGTGATTCCAAGCGCCGCTACAGCATCGTGCCCCGTTCAGAGAGGAAGAATGCGATGGTGCAGATCAATCCCGAAAGCGCATTTAGGCATCATCAGCTCGATCACTGGGTCAGGGCGGAGAAATACGTCTCAGGTCGTGTCGTGGACCTAGGCGGAAAAACCAAACCCAACATTCATTTGGTCCTGCCTTCAGGCGAATCGCTCAAAGTCGATGCCAGCGAGAGCCAACTGGAAGGAGCGGATTACCTCTACAAGACGATCACATTAAACGTCAACGCCATGGAGCATATCCGCACGGGAGAATTGCGCGAACTTCGCCTGATAGACGTTATCAGACCCTTGAAGGAAATCGACGAGGACAAGCTCCAATCTCTCTGGCGGAAAGGCCGTGCCGCTTGGACTGAAATCACCAGCCCCACGGAATGGGTAGAACGTTTGCGCGAGTCCTGATCCATGCTGAAGATCTGCGTCGATACCTCCTATTTGATCAGTTTTGCCGATCCTGAGCGTCCGAACCATTCGACAGCAGTCGATTATTTCCGGCACTGCGTGGCGAACGGCCATCTCCTTTGCCTTTCCACACTGGTCGTATCAGAGTTTGAAGTCGGTCAGCCCGCTAGTGATCTTCCCTTGCAGCATTTTCACATGATTCCCTTCAATTTTCGGCATGCGGTTCGCTCAGCGGATTACCACAAGGTGATCAAAGGATTGCCTGCGCCGGATTCTTCAGATCGACACGTGGTTCGTAACGACCTCAAAATTCTCGCCCAAGCAGACATTGAGCAATGTCAGGTCATTCTCACCGAGGACGCGAATACGCTCACCCGTTGGGCAGATCTCCTTGGGAAGTCGAATCTGTGCAGGGTGTCGCCATTACTGCTCAAAGAGGGATTCCGCCCCGACGAGTTGACCGCTCCCGAGCAAAAGACTCTTGGAATCTGATTTCGGAATCTCGATGCCGTTTCCGAGCGTGTGCGCAATTCTCTTCCCTCACCACCAAAACCAAGCCCCCCCTTCACGACTGGTTGCCTCCCATGCTCATAAACGGCCAAGTGCGGATGAAATGCTAAAGTCCATCCCCAGGGAACGCCAACGTCCTCGTTGCCATGCGGATGAGGTGACGACCAAGCGTCGTTCACGGCTTGCCCGTTGCCGTCCCCATTCTCCAAGCCGAGGAGAACGATCCGACGATACCGAATGATCGATTCGTCAATAATCTTGAATCTCCCGCTTGCCAGAGGCGTCCATCTACTTACGGTTGCCTAGACACACATGAAAATCTGGCTCGACGGCAAATTAGTGGATGAATCTGAAGCAAAGGTATCGGTCTTTGACCATGGCCTTCTTTATGGCGATGGTGTTTTCGAAGGCATCCGTTTTTACAATGGTCGTATTTTCCGTCTCGAAGAACACATTCGCAGATTGTTCGACTCGGCCAAGGCGATCCTCTTGAAACTGCCGTGGACGCAGGAGGAAGTTTGTAAATTCACCTGTGAAACCGTTGCTGCGAATGGGCTACAGGACGGCTACATCCGCCTCGTCATCACTCGTGGTGCTGGCGAACTCGGCCTAAATCCCTATCTTTGCCCGGTGCCTTCGATGTTTATCATCGCCTCGACGATCAAGCTTTACCCGGACGAGACCTATCAAAACGGCCTCGCGATCATCACTTGCGCGACCCGCCGCCCAGCTCCTGCCGCCTTGATGCCACAGGTCAAATCATTGAATTATCTCAATAACATCATGGCAAAAGTCGAGGCGATCCAAGCCAATGCATTGGAAGCCGTGATGCTCAACGAGCAAGGATACGTGGCGGAATGCACGGGCGATAATTTATTTCTCCTGAAAAACGGCACGTTGCTAACACCTCTCATCAGCGATGGCGCCCTCGACGGAATCACTCGTGGAGTCATACTCGAAATCGCGGAAAAACTGGGAATTCCTTTCAAGGAATGCTCACTCACTCGTTACGATATTTACACGGCGGATGAGTGTTTCCTCACGGGCACTGCGGCAGAAGTCATTCCCGTGGTAGCACTCGACCGCCGTGAAATCGGCACCGGCAAGCCTGGTCCATTTACCGCTCGCTTTCTTGCGGCCTTCCACGAACTTGCGATGAACACTGGGACGCCATTCGCGTAAAGAGTTGACGATTATGAAATGTGATTTCTGTGCTCAAAAAGCCACCGTCTTCCTCACTCAACTCATTGAGGGTCAGATGAAAAAAGTTTGTCTGTGCGAGGGATGCGCGGAAGAGCGCGGAGTCACGGATCCTACCGGATTTTCTCTGGGAGACGTCTTACTCAGCGGGATGCTCGGCACTTCTACTCCGACGGCTGAGACAGTAAGTCCGTCGATGACTCGGCTCAGCAATGGCAAGCAATGCGCCACTTGCGGATTCTTGATCGATGATCTCAAGCGCGTCCGACGCTTCGGTTGCAGTGACTGCTATGCGACGTTCAGCGAAGAAGTCAGCCAAATGATACGAGGAATGCACAAAGGCACCTCACACATCGGTAAAGTCCCTGAAGGTCTCATGGCCATGCAGTTTAAAAACCAGCGGCTCGAAGAGCTTCGCGGTCGGTTAGACCAGGCGATTTCTGCAGAAAGCTACGAAGAGGCCGCCGGAATCCGTGACGAAATCCGTAATCTCGACGGCGTAAAAATTTAATTCCTTACCACTCATGATGCGTTTCAGTACCCTGATCAAACACCCTGCCGATTGGATGACCGGCGGGCAAGGAGAGCACGGTGCGGTGCTGACATCCCGGATCAGGCTGGCCCGGAATCTTCGCCACCATCCATTTCCGGGTTGGTCGAAACGCGATCAGCGCGCCGCCGCCCTCGATCTCATGCTCCCAGCCGTGGAGGCCTTGCCGGCGATGAAAGGCGCATTTTCTAACGAACTTGGCGATCTCACCTCGGTGCAAAAACAAGTTCTGGTGGAGCGCCACCTCATTTCCCGCGAACACGCTGCCCGCGGTGATGGCTCGGCAGCCGTGATTGAGCGCCGTCAGACATTTAGCTTGATGCTCAACGAAGAAGATCACCTGAGGATGCAAGCGATCCGGCCAGGTTTGCAGCTCTCAGCAGCATTTACCGCTCTATCAGAACTCGATACGACTCTCGAAAGTTCGCTTGAATTCGCCTTCGATCCTACACTCGGCTACCTGACCACCTGCCCGACCAATCTCGGCACCGGGCTGCGTGCCTCGGCGATGTTGCACCTGCCGGGTCTGGTCCTCAGCGACCAAATCGGCCAGGTTTTACAAGCCGTGAATAAAATCGGTCTTGCGGTGCGCGGACTCTATGGTGAAGGCACGGAATCACTCGGAAATCTCTATCAAATTTCGAATCAATCGACTCTGGGAGAAAGTGAGGAAACGATCATCCGCCGGCTCGAACGCGTTATTTCCCAAGTCGCGAGTCACGAGCAGAACGCCCGTGAAAAATTATTGGAAGACGATCCAGAAATGGTTTCCGACAAAATCGGTCGTGCTTACGGCGTGTTGCGCTACGCTCATATTATTGATTCCAAGGAAGCTCTGAATCATCTCTCGCTGCTACGTCTCGGCGGCACGCTCGGATTTTTTGCTCCAGAAACTGTCATGCTGTGCGATAGTCTGCTCATGGACATTCAGCCCGCACACCTCCAGCTCCACTCGGGTGGCAAACTCTCACCGGAAGAAAGAGACTCGATTCGTGCAGAAATTGTGCGCTCTCGTTTGCATTCTCTCGAATCCCCGGATAATCGTATTTCATCGAAGAACGAAAATCATCCTTCGGAATCCTCTAACCCTCTCGACGCATGAACAACTTCACTCCGCGCGCTCAACAAGTCCTCGCTCTCGCTCGTAAAGAAGCAGACCGCTTCAATCATTCCTATGTCGGCACGGAGCACTTGCTTCTCGGCCTCATCAAGCTCGGCCAAGGCGTCGCCGTCAACGTTCTCGAACGCATGGGCTTGGAGCTAGAAGCCGTCCGCATGGAGGTGGAAAAAGAAGTCGGCTCCGGTCCACCTCAAAAGTCCAACAGTAATATTCCCTACACGCCTCGCGTGAAAAAAGTCCTCGCCCTCGCAAATAAAGAGGCCAAGGCACTCAATCATTCATACGTCGGCACGGAGCATCTCCTCCTCGGCCTGCTGCGCGAAGGAGAAGGCGTCGCCGCCCGCGTCCTCAAGCGCCTCGACGTCGATATCCAACGGACTCGCAACGAAATTCTCGCAGAAATCGACCCGAATTTTTCACCGGATGATCAGGACGATGACGATGATGATGATATGGAAGACGGCTCCTTCGAAGAGGAAGGAAAAGAACAAGCTGCGGGTGCGGAAGCTGAAGGAAAAACGAAAACGCCAGCCCTGAAAGCCTTTGGCCGCGATCTCACGAAAGTCGCCCGTGAAGGCGGACTGGATCCCGTGATCGGCCGCGAAAGCGAGATCGAGCGCGTCATTCAAATTCTCTGCCGCCGCACAAAAAATAACCCCGTTCTCATCGGCGAAGCAGGCGTTGGTAAGACAGCCATCGTGGAGGGGCTCGCCCAAGAAATCGCCACCGGCAATGTTCCTGAAATTCTCCGCGACAAGAAAGTGATCACTCTGGATCTCGCCCTGATGGTCGCTGGAACGAAATATCGTGGCCAATTCGAGGAACGCATCAAGGCCGTGATGGATGAAATTCGGAAAGTTAAGAACGTCATCCTCTTCATCGACGAGCTACACACCATCGTCGGTGCTGGCTCGGCAGAAGGCGCGATGGATGCATCTAACATCATCAAACCAGCACTTAGCCGCGCTGAACTCCAATGCGTGGGCGCGACGACGCTCAACGAATATCGTAAATACATCGAAAAGGATTCCGCCCTCGAGCGCCGTTTCCAACAGGTCAAAGTCGATGAACCCTCCATCGAAGATGCCA
>JANORE010000182.1:0-4591 GCA_031415155.1 Akkermansiaceae bacterium
CATCGCTTGTTTGGAAAAAAATCCAAACCAATCAACATCATGAATCAACCAATAGGGATGCGGACCTCGGCACCAACCTCAAAGAAGGGGAACGGCAGGCGATGACGCCGACCTGAAAAGTGACTTCGATAGCGCATCCCGCCCCTCGCTTTCACCCGACGGATTAAAAATCTTCATCTATTTCCTCATCAAGGTTGAGATGTGAACGTCGGTCATTTTGTCCAATTGTGATCCTTTGGCGACCACCGGGACTGGGATGGATTCTCAGCTTGGCGGAGATTTCTCCAAGTGCTTCTTCCGCGTGGGCGGCTTGCCAAGATATGTAGCGTTTTGCCGTTTTGCTGCATGAAATTGTGTGGTATGGCACTACAAATGGAATTTCTGAAAATAGGATGATGGACTAAACATGGGTTAAATATCCTATCAAGCGAAGCCAATGCAACAGTCGCTACTAAAGGATAAACAGTGAATCAGAGCCATTTATTTTTGGCTGAGTTCCCTATCTTGCGCTGGCGGCTTTGAGCTTTTGAATAGCCTCGTCGAGACGCTGGCGAGTGGCGGCTAGATCTTGGTTGAGATCCTGAAGTTTGGTGTCGCGTTCGGCGATGGCGATTTGCCATGTTTTTATCTGTTCGCGAGCAGCGAGGATTTCTGCTTCGAGGCTAGCAGTTTGCGTGGTTTGTTCGGCCGATAAGTGCTCGGCTTTTTGTACGGCGGCTTGCGTGGCCGAGATGGATTCCTTGAGAGCGACGACGTCCCGTTCCAGATCGTGGACGCGTTGGATTTCCTTCGCCGTTTGATCGTTGGCAGTGGCGAGTTCTAGCTTCGTTTTTCCTAATGCTTGATCCAGTGCGCGTTCCTTCGTCCATAAGGTCACGACGACACTGGTGAGGATCACGCAGCCGATGGCGTTGAGCACGGATAGGGTGTTAGATTTCACAATTTAGAGATTTAGAGCCGTGAGTTTTTGATTCGAAGCGGACAGTCTCGATTCTTGTCTTTCGGATGGCATTGAGCACTTCGAGCATGAAGTGAGGTGGAGGAGTAAGAGTGAAAAGTTATTCAAGGCGGAAAATGATGGCTTTCGTTTTTTTCATGATATTTCCGGGAGGGAATTTCCATTTTTGGAGAACGGTGCGGGTCGCCACTTGATCGAGGCTTGGCCAGCCTGACGAGGATTTCACATAGGCGGAAATCACGCGGCCACTCTCATCCACGGTGTATTCAATGACAACAGTTCCGGTCTGATTTCTACGTCTCGCCTCGCTAGGATAGGGCGGTCGAGGCATCCGGCCTGCGGCGATCCGGGCCGAGTCTGATAAGCCAGCTCCCTTTCCTGCGCTCGCTTTTCCACCGGGAATTCCATTCATGAGTTTTTGGGCCGGACCACCCTTGCCGGTGGTGCTGGTGGGGGTGACAGGGCGGCTGGGCTGGGAATTACTGGCGCGGGAAATGGTCGGTTTCGCTTTTACGAGGCGCTCAATGGGTTGCTCCTTGGGCGTGGGTTTTGGATCGGGTAAATCGGGAATTTCAGGCAGGGATTCTTGCTCGGCGAGTGCTGGCAGTTCCGGCGGTGAGGGCAATGTCTCCGGCGGATTATCCGCAGCAGATTCTGGAGCCGCGTCCTCGGTGACGGTATCCTCTGCGGCGTCACCGAGGGTGAAATCCTCCTTCAGTAATTTCGTTTCCTCCACCTTCACGATCACCGATTCATCCTGCCACGCAGGGACGAGTACGCCGACCGCGCCAAACCCAGCGACGCTCAACCAAGTGGCCAACGTGGCAATATGAAGGGTGTGGAAAATAGGATTCATTCTCAGCGCGGGGCTGCAATCTAAAGTGCGGATCAAGGATTGGCAACCCCGAGACTTCCAGATGCATGCATGGATCCAGCTTGCGAATTCACATTTCCCGCGCTCCACTTCCGGCACGCATGAACATCGCAGACAAACAAGAGCTTCTCATCGAAGAACTCGGATTTTTTCAAGATTGGACCGAGCGCTACGAATACGTCATCAGTCTCGGGAAAAAACTCGCGCCCATGGCCCAGACTTCGAAAAATCCCGATCACCTCATTAAAGGTTGCCAATCCCAAGTCTGGCTGGATGCGACCAAGGTGGATGGTAAAATTTGTTACGCTGCCGACTCGGACTCACTCATTACTAAGGGTATGATCGCACTCTTCGTCCATGTGCTGGATGGTGAAACCGCCGATGCGATTCTTACCGCCGACATGAATTTCATCGAACGCACGGGTTTGAAAGAGCACCTCGCGCCGACTCGCGCAAATGCCTTGAATTTGATGGCAAACCAGATGAAAAAGCGAGCACTTGAATTGACTTCCGTATGATCCTCGCTTCCTTACTCGAATTTAATTGGCTGTCAGAACCTCAAGCATGGGGCGCGCTTCTGACGCTCACCTTGCTAGAAATCGTTCTGGGTATCGATAATATCATCTTCATTTCCATCTTGGTAGATCGTCTTCCAGAGGAAAAACGCCAGCAAGGGCGACTCATCGGTCTTGGCCTCGCGATGGGCGCAAGAATGGTCTTACTGCTCTCGATCACATGGATCATGAGTTTACAAAACCCGCTCTTCAACGTCGCGGTTCACCCCGCGCTTTGGGATATGATGCCTTCAGCGAAGGAGCATAGCGGGAATCTCGCCATTTCCATCAAGGATCTCATTCTATTAGCCGGTGGCTTCTTCCTTATTTGGAAATCCACCAAGGAAATCCATCATAAGCTCGAAGGTCACGATGATCAGGCCGCGACAGGCAAGGCGAAGGCGAGCTTCGGCGCGGTGCTCGTCCAAATCATGATCATCGACATCGTCTTCTCCTTAGATTCGGTGATCACTGCCGTCGGTATGGTGAATGATCCTGCCAAAGTCTCGCTGATGATGGTCGCGGTCGTTATTTCCATCGTCGTGATGATGCTAGCTTCGGGCACGATCAGCAGTTTCGTTTCCCGTCATCCATCGGTGAAAATGCTCGCGCTTTCGTTCCTGATTCTCATCGGCACCACGTTGATGGCAGAAGGTCTGCACTTCCATATTCCCAAGGGCTTCATCTATTTCGCCATGGCCTTCTCGCTTGCCGTAGAAGTGCTCAATTTGAAACTCAGAAGCAAGGATCTGCCACCGCCTCCAGCAGCCAATATTTAGCAAGCAACTGGACGATTATTGGTGACTGATCAACGATGGAATACACTTGGGAGAAATCCTAAGGTTCACCGGGAGTGATACTGCCGCGCATGACAATTTGTGGAAATGCTATAAGCGTTTCCACAAAACATGAAGCACCGTGTCATAGCAGGCTTGGTTGGGCTGCTACAGAATCCCTAAATCAAGCGTCCCATCTTGATCGTTTTGGCCAGTTAAGCGCATTTCTGAGAGAACTGCGGTCATGTCCTCAAGCGTTTCCCAGAGTTTTTTGACTACATAAAGCGGAGCACTGTTGCGAACTGCTAGAGCGATACAATCCGAAGGCCGCGCATCCAGCTCGATAATTTTTCTCTCCATAATCTCGTTCTTGGCCTCAACTATCAGCCGCGCATAATAAATATCACCATCAACTTTTACGATGACCGCCCGCGAAATTTTTGCGCCGAAAGCCTGAAAAGCCATAGAAAACAGATCATGCGTGAGCGGGCGTAAGGGCATTTGACCCGTTAAAAAAGCGTTGATCGAAGCTCCCACGCTAGGATCGATGTAGAACATAATCGTCTTATTCCCATCCCCAAGAAATGCAGCGCAGCCGCTTTGTGTTGGCAGTAATGCAATAGGTTCGACTCGGACTAATTCAGGCATTGGCGATAGGATGCGTAAACAAATCCGATTTTCCAAGATCAAACATGGCATGGAATGAAGGAAAGAGGAGTTGATGGCTGTAATGAATGAGAGCTGGTCGGGATTTTACTGAGATTTCCGCTCAAAATATTCATTGTATATCAATGGTTTAGATTAATTTAAAAAAATAATGACAAAACGTATTGACGATTCCGCGGGGTTTAAGGTAGCTTGCGCCTGTCGCCACGACGGAGGGCGACCGAGAGACAGAATGTCGATCGAGGTTCTCATGAGAAGCGAAAGTTTCGATGAAGATGCCCGATCGGTTTTTTAGTCCCCTCGTAACAAGTTCTTTGATAGTATGGCTCAGCGACAATCGCGTGGAAGTTTTAACGCAAGTTAAACTTCGACAATTCCTAAGCAGATAGATTGTGGTTGAGAAGAGGAAAAAAGATTAAATAGTGCGCTGCGCGCTGTTAAAAAACAGTTGCGTAGAGTTGGCCATCGCAAGATGGGTCAACATCCCGATTTGAAATTTTTTAGATTTATTTAAAAAATGGAAATCAATTTTTACGGAGAGTTTGATTCTGGCTCAGAACGAACGCTGGCGGCGTGTTTAAGACATGCAAGTCGCACGGGATTGATGGAGTAGTAATACAAAATCAGTCTAGTGGCGCACGGGTGAGTAACATGTGAATTACATGCCCTATAGTGGGGAATAGCCCAGGGAAACTTGGATTAATACCCCATAGTCTCGCAAGAGTAAAGGTGGCTGGTAACAGCTGTCGCTATAGGATTGGTT
>JANORE010000183.1:0-9609 GCA_031415155.1 Akkermansiaceae bacterium
TCGAAGCGGCGCTGCGTCTGGATGATTTCGCCTTGGCAGACTTCGCGAGCCGCATTTCCTACGGCTCGACAGATGCTGATGGAGTTAAAATCGGTGGCGAGGGTGAGAGCGTGGGAAAAAAGCGCGTCGCCTAGGAGAACCGACAAGGCATTTCCCCATTTCGCATTGGCGGTGGGGACCATGCGGCGGGTGTTCGCGCCATCCATGATGTCGTCATGGACGAGCGTAGCCATGTGAATGAGTTCCAGGATGACGCCGACTTTGAGATGATCCTCATTCACGCCGCCTGTGGCTCCGCCGACGAGGATGGCCAGCGCCGGGCGGATGCGTTTCCCAGAAGTATTACAGATATAGGAAATGTATGGCTCGACAGCGGAGTCGA
Organism: Akkermansiaceae bacterium; assembly: GCA_031415155.1. Taxonomy (GTDB): domain Bacteria; phylum Verrucomicrobiota; class Verrucomicrobiia; order Verrucomicrobiales; family Akkermansiaceae; genus Luteolibacter. The sequence continues at coordinate 383 of JANORE010000183.1, forward strand.
AGGCGCGGACTTGCTCACGGATTGAAATTTCAACTCGCTCCAGTTCAGGGCGCACGAGTTCGAATGGGAAAAGATCGTTGCGGGGTGACTGGGTAGTGTTGGCCATGGTCTTGAAATCAGAACCGAGCATCCACACGTTGGGCAAAGTCGCAACCCGGATATTTCATCAGTCGATGACTTCCTCGGTTAGCGGGGCTTAAAATCGAGGTATTACTTTTCAATGATCCAAGATCGAGGCAGAATTTTCTCATGGAGAGTCATGAAGTTCTAAAACAGGCACTGCGTAAAACCACGCCCAAGGCGGTCGCTGCCGAGTTGGGGGTTTCCCTTTCTCTGGTTTACAAATGGGCGGAGAAGCCTGCCGCGTTTGCCCCGGGCACCAAGAATCCATTGGATCGATTGCTTCAGATCATCGAACTGAGTGGTGATACTGGCATCATTGAGTGGATTTGTCTCAGGCAGGGTGGGCATTTCGTGAAAGACCCCGATGTCAATGACCATCGAGCGGGTCAGATTTTACCTGCGATCCAGGAAATCATTGGCCAGTTTTCAGAATTGCTGAACGAGATTTCTACAGCGGCAGATGACCAAGTGGTCACCACGGCGGAGGCGGGAGAAATCCGTCAATGTTGGGATAAATTTAAAAGTTACGCGGAAGGGTTTGTCCGCAGTTGTGAAAATGGCGATTTTAAAGCCATGGCCCCACCCGCTTCCAGCAGAACCTTGCCACCTAACCCCTAAACCGATTTCTCCATGAGCGGTCTCAGCCGCACCACGGCCCTCCCCTGCAGTGGTGATGAGTTTCATCGGCTGCGCACTAAACGGAAAGGACCAGCTCGGAGCACGGCACGGGCGATTCCTCGCTGGCTGCGGGTCGATTTCCAAAGCGCGGCTTGGGCATCCCAAGCAGCAGTCGGAGAATCCGCCCCCGCGGAAATGGCGGCGTAAAAGACTCGGAAAAACTCGGGTGAAGCCTCGTCCGAGACGCCCCATGCGGCGACGAGCACATCTCGGATCCCGGCGGCGTGCCCGGCGCGAGCCAGATCGAAGAGACCTTCCCGCGCGGCCGCTGCTCCCGCGCCGCTGTGGCAGGAAGCGAATGACGCCAACTGGACGTGGCGTAAATCGAGCAGCGCAAGCTCGGCGGCAAATAGGCAGGCATCGGTGAGAGGTGCTTCTATTTCTGGAAAAAGCAGGCCGGATCTGGCGAGTGCCGCGGGAAATAGCGGTCCTTCCCAGCTCGCATCCGAGCCGTGCGGATCAGGTGTAGCGGAAAAATCGAACCCACCGTGACCGGCGAAATGCCAGACCCGGATGCATGGATCTGCCTTTGGATCCAGTGCGGCGCGGCACTTGGATTCGCTGGCTGAGGAGCCGGATAGAATGCGGGTCTGGGCATGGTGATTCTGAATCATGGCGACTTCTGCTGCGGCGTTTGGCAGGCGGTCGCGCCCTGCATGGCGGAGGATTTTCGTGAGCTGGGGGTTTCCATTTCCTTGAGCTTCTCCTGTCCAAGTGCTGCCTGCATCGACCGCGAGCCATGCTCCAGAAGCGACCTCGCTGGCGTTCGCGGCACCGCGCAGTAAGGCACGCGGAGTTGCTAGAAATTGCAGCTGTGGGCCATTTTCGATCAAGGCAGAATCGCCATCCGTGAGCAGGGCAAATGGCACGGTATTGAGAGTTCCATCTGGACAAACGAAGACCCGCCGCGTCCCGGCTGGTAGTAGCGCTGAGACTGGCGACCACAGGGATTTTCCGAGAGCGGCGAGACTTCGTGCGGCAGCGGCATCATTCATCCCTTCGGCTGAAATCGCTAGCGCGAGGGACTTCTTCTGGCGCGAAATATCACCTTCATAGTCCAGCGCCACGATGCGTGGCTCGGTTCCCGGTGCGATCACCAACGCGGCATAACGTGGCTCGAATACCCCAGCTCCGGCGTAGTGCTGATAGAGTGTGTAGACCACCAGCGCAGACTCGGCGGGCAGTGCCGAGGTCACGGCACGGCTGGAAAGTATGGAGACACTTTCCCGCAGTGCGGCGGTGGAGCTGGTGGCTTGCGCGACCTTGGCTCGTAGGGTGTCGAGTATTTCCTGCGTGGTCTCCGGGTGGAACCATGCTTCGCCCAGTGCTTGGCGTGCGGCGAACCATGAATCGCGTGCTGCTGGCGTGGCCTGAGCGGCGATTTGGAGCGCGAGCAGCTCGGATTCGAATACAGCACCGTGAGTCGTTAGAATCACATCGGAAGTTTTCTCGACTCGTTCGGGCTGGGCGAAGGCGGACTGGAGCAGCGGTGAAATTTCATCCACCAAGCGGCGGAATGCGAGGCGCTCTTGCTCGCTGGCGGCGGCGAGAAGATCCGGCAACAGTGCCAGTGCCGAATCCGCTGCGCGGGCGGCTGCCATGGTGGCTGCGTCTTGGCGACCTTCGTCCAGCGCGAGGCACCAGCGATTCAGAGCGATCTGGCGGTGTAGTGGATGGGCGAGCGGCAAGGGTGGATTTGCACGATCCAAGCACTCGCGGGCTTCTAGCAGGAGTGCGGATTCCCCCGTTTTTATACCTGCTAGATGAAGCGCGGCACCGAGATTCGATCGTGCGGCGGCGGCTGGACCAGACTCATCGTTATTTGCAAATACTGCGGCGGCCTCACGCAACACGGGTAGCGAGGCAGTCGGATCATGGCCGAGAAACAACGCCGCCACCGCCTCGGATTTCGCGAGCGACTTCAATGCTGCTACTTCGCCGCACCGCTCGTATGCGTCTCGTGCCGCTGCGAAACCGGCTCTAGCAGATGGCGCATCACCGAGCCGACAGGCTGCGGCGGCGAGTCCAGCGTGGAAATGCCCGCTGAGTCCGGCATCCGCCTGCGAGTCCGAAAGCTGGCCGAGACCTTCGCGAAAAAGCTGGGCGGCGCGGGCGTAGCGGCCAGTGGCATGGGCGATTTTCCCCTCAAGATGGAGAGCGGCTGGAGTCTTGCCAGCCAGCTTAGTTTCGCGCAGCGCGACGGCGTGGCGGCCTGCCTGAAATGCGGATTCCGCCCAGGTAAGCCGGAGGAGCGAATGGCCGTCTGCTGGGGTGGCGGTTAGAGCTTCGTTAAAAAGGCGGTCCGAATCTTCACCGCGCCCGGCGGCGCTGAGTGCCTTGGCCAGTGCTTCTGCCGAGACCCGCTTGAGGGACGCAGATTCTGGATTCGTGAGTGTGGCTTGGTGGGCGGATGTTAGGGCAGCGAGTGCTTCGTCGAGCTTCCCGCACTGCCGGAGTGCCTCGCCCAGATAGAGATTTAAATGAGCGCACAGCGTGGCATCTTCATCGGCTTGGGCAATCAAGGCGCGAAACATCGGCACCGCCTCGCTGTAGCGCTTTTCCTGATAGATATGTGTCGCCTCAGACATCGCCTCGGGAGTGGGGGCTGCCCACACGCGGATCATCAACATCATGGAGAGAGCGCAAAGTCTCATGGCTTCAAGGGATCGTGACGACGACGCGACAAAATCGTTTTCCGTTAGGAAGACCAGGGAGAGAGGAAATGGGGACGTGCTTCACGATGCCGTCGTTTTCATAACTCCCGACGGATGGGATCACGAGAAGCGAGGTGATGTCTGTCCAAGCGACCAGATCTGAGGAAACTTGTAGCACGACCGACACATCGCACGGATCACAGTGAAGATAGAACCCCAGCGGGCAAATGAGATGGCTATTTTCCACCCGCAATCCGGCACCGCCGCTGCTGCCGCGAGGATTGGTGCCGAGGGCGAACTCGATCATGTCCGCCTTGGAGTCCTGGTCGAAATCATCCGCAGGGGTCACGGCGGCAGGCAAGTTATGTGCGATTCGCCACTTGGCATAGGTCATGCAACCCTCTGCGGGCAAGGCGTAGCGCCGTAGATCGAGACGATAGCGAGGAGTATTGGAACTGGTGGCAATGGTCGGAGGTAGTGGTAAAACGCTGGGAGCCATCAGCCACGCACGCGCCTCGGCGGGAGACACCCATGGCCGCTGAGCGACGAGCCAAGTGAGGGCACCCGCCGCGTAACCTGTGGCCATGCTGGTGCCGCTCGTGCTGACGAAGTTTCCTGCGGCATTCCGCACATGCACGGTCTCGCCGGGGGCGAAGAGATCGGTCTGCTCGCTCCAATTCGCGCCGCTCCAGCGGGAGCTGCCCGAGTTCGAGCCTGAGACGAAAATCAAGGTGTCATCACCGGGCACATCCGACATGACGCGGGATGGCGATGCGGGAAATGTGAGGGAACTGGAGCACGGCGGCGGAGTCACTGCTAGATCCATGGCCGTGGCGACGGGAGGCTCGTTCGGGGCACTGTCATTTCCAGCACCTACCACGACGATGACCCCAGAATTCCATGCTTTAAAAAGGATTTTATCGAGTGCGGGTGATCTGCCGCATGGGTTCCGATAGGGAAATGTTAGAATCGTCCCGTCATTGCGGAGGCTTCCATCGAGCTGGCGCAAATATTCATCCTGAATGGCCTTGGTGAGGGCGGAAACGATATCCGAGGTGAGTGCGCCTGAGGCGCATGGCCGGTGGACCTTGAAGGACTCCACGATGGTGCTGATGCCAGAGACGCGGCTGAGCACTCCGGCCGTGTTGCCGATGCTGGCGGAGAGCACTTTCGTTCCATGATCCGCCTCATCCAGCCATGCATTTGGCACGGAGGGTGAACAACTGGGGATGAGAGGCGGCCCGGTAGAGGGGGTCGTAGTCGGTAGCCAAGACGTCCCGAATGTGATGCGGCTGCTGGGAAATTCCGCGAGCGTGGGATTGATCCCACTGTCCACGGCGATGATGCGCACGGATTGCGAGCAAGCCGCGTCCGGCGCTGCGACGGCTCCGGCAGGACCGGTGATCTGGTCGAGGGCATAGTTCGGAGCCATGGTGCTGACAGGACTGTCGAGTGGCACCAAAATGGAGTCCTCCTCGAATGTGATTTGACCGGCAAAAGCACCCGCAACGTTCGTCGCGCTGCCGAGCGAGCCAGGCGGCAAAAAGCTGGCGATGATGATGCCGACACGGACATCAGGAAAATCGAGGGTCTCCAAAACCGTCCCCCCAAAAGTATTGATTTCAAAGGCGACTTGAGACAACTGCGCAGTCGGACTCGGATGAGTATTGATCGTGAAAATATACGTCTGAGCCTGCAGCGGAAGGCAGGCGAATAAAAAAGCCAGGCCTGCAAGTATGGAAGTGAAGAATGGGTGTTTCATGATTGGGGAAAATGTTAGAACACTAGCTGCACGCTGGCATGAAGGCGTGGATCGTTCTCGTGATGGTGAGTGGCCTCATGCAAAGGCACCGCGAAATCGACGCGCCATGAAAGACGCTTCTCAATGGCAGCGCGCAGGCCGATGCCGGCCGCCGCGAGCGAGGTGTCATGACTATGCCCATGCACTTCGGTGAAGTTCCATGCGCGACCGCCATCGAAAAATCCGGCCAATTGCCAACTGCAACCATGGTCCTTCCATTTCTGAAAAATAGGCAGGCCCGGTGTGAGAATTTCCGCCGATGCCCACAGACCGTCAGCGCCGCGCACCGCCCGTTCTGGATAGCCGCGCACCGCATCCATCCCGGCCAGATTGATTTCCTCACTGGCCAGTAGCGGGCCATCTGCGAGCTGCGCCCCACCGCGTAAAATAACCGACCAGCCGTCCTTACCGAGTGGTAGCCGGAGCGAGGACTGGAGCCGTGCGAGCAGGAAATCTGCGGATGCTCCGGGCGTGGCCGCCTCATAGGCGGAGTCATTCGAGCCGGGTAAAATCCCGCCCGGACTCCATAAGATATCGCAGCCGAGAAATCCGACGGCCCGGCCTTTTTCCCAAGTGAGAGAGCTGCCCGCGACCAGTGCCGCGACATCGACCGGCTGATCTAACTGGCTTGCTCCGCCGAAGGTGATGTCCGAGTCGAAGCGCCGCCACTCGAAGCCGCAGGAAAAATCTCCTCGCAGCGTGCGACTCAGCCGCGCAGGCACGACCCAGCGCGTGGAGGCGGACCAGACATCGCCATCGACTGTGAGTGGCAGGCCCTCAGCGACGGTATCGTATGAAGTATTTGCATGGCCGAGCGTGAGGGCGATTTCATGCCGCCACGGCAAGGGAATACGCCAATCACCTGCAAGGGCGAGATAGGTTTCAGGATCCTCCGAGGTGATGATTTGCAGCGCGGCGAGATGATCCAGTCCCAGCGCATTTCCCCACTGCACACCGGCGCGGAAGTGGTAGTCACCGAGTGGATCGACGCCCTGCGTATCTGAGCCAGTGAAGAAACGCAGCGGCATTTCATCGCTCAGTAGGAAGGCGATATCTGCCACTGCGGGATCGACGGCAGAAGGCGCCGCGCGGAGCCTTGCTTGGTGGAAAGGATTGCGTGCGAGCCAGTCCAGCTCCGCTTGCAGGGCGGATCCCGTTAGAATGTCGCCGGAGCGGATGTCGAGCTGATTGGCGATCACCTCCTTCGGGAAATGGCGACCACCGGCGATTCCCGCCGTGCCAATTTTTCCCGGATTAAGGGTGACGTGGAGTATGCCGTCTGCGCCCGCTTTTGCGACATCCACCAGCACGACAGGATAATCACTCCGGCTCATCCAAGCGACGAAGGCATCTGCCACGGCGATACGAACCGGCTCGGTGGCAGCCTGGCCGATGAAGGCGGAAATTTCCGCAGGCAGGACTTCGGAAATCGTCACGCCGCCCGCGTCCGAAGCGCAGGTGATACCGCGAATGATAGATTCCGCCGCGAGGCCGGACGAGGCGCACAGAAAAACTGCTAGCACCCATGGTTTCATAACTCGAGTGAACGTTCGGCGGCTCTCAGAGCTCGCAAAATGGCATCTAACTCCCCATCGGGCGGCATCGCCGGGCGGATCGGTTCGCGGTGAATTTCCACGCCATTTTTCATGACGATCACGCTACGGGCTGCGGTGTCGATGAGGATCACGGCATCGGTGCGATTTCGGGAAATCGACTGTGCTTCGGCAAGTGTCGGGATGCTTGTTAGGCCGGGCACCTTGGCATCCACGGCCTGTTGGATTTCGTTCCGCGCCGGGTCAGCCAGCCAGAGGAGCTGCGGTCCGGCGGTGGCGATGGGATCGCTTGGGCCGCGCATGATCTCATCCATCGGCTGGGACGGTTTTTGTAGAAAAACGAATCCTATTACCAATGCGGCGGCTGCAGCGAGACCGCCCAGCGCCATCCTCTGGTGAGAAATAAAATCCTGCCACCAAGCCAACAGCGAGGCGAGGCCGCCGGACTTTTTCATGATCTTTTTCGGCAGCACTTCCGGTCGCGGACTGCCGTAGCGCTCTTCCAGCCGCCGCCGCAAATCATCGGGCAGCGGCGGGACAGGAGCATCGGCAGCAGGCGGGGAGGATTCCATGAGCATTTCTAACATGCGCTTGCGGTCAGAGGTATCCGCGATTTCGTCTCGGAGCTGGGCGAGATCTGCCGCGCGGGCTTCCGGGTGCTTGGGATTTGAAGTCATCTGTATCAGTTTCAGTAGCGATTGAGCGGCTCCATTTGCAGATAAAATGAGAAATTGTTTCAGGCGGATGGCCAGAGATCGCGGGATTTTAAACAAGCCGCCAGTTGATCGAGCGCGGTCTGCAATTGTTCGCCGATGTGCCTGCGGCGAGTGGCATCGGAGCGTCCTGAGAAATTCATGAGCCGTCCGAGTTCTTCATCGTGGCAGAGGTCGATCACCTGGAGCTCGTCGATGAAAAGCCCGATGATGATGCGCCATTGGATTTCGCTCAACGCGTCGCGGCAGCCTTGGTAAATCTGGTCGAAGGTGAGCAGCGAGAATGGATCGTCATGCCACAGAGTAGAGCGCGAATCCGCCACGCGCTGGCCGGGCGAATCGGGATCGGAGAGGGAATCGGTTTGCTTGGGATTGTTCGGTTGGTTTTTCCGGGTCGATTGCTTGCGCATCACTCCCACCGCATGATTGCGAGCGACGACTGAGAGCAAGCGCGGCAATTGCTCGAAGACATCCATCTCGTCCAGTAGCCGTGTTTGCTTGGCTGGGCGGAGGAAATTTAGCTCGCTGATGACCTCGAAGAAGGTGTCCTCCACGTCCGGTTCTGCCACGCCTTGCCGCCGAATGATCGAGGAAATGAGCGTCCGCACCGAGTCGATGAGCGTCTGCCAAGCCCGGTTTTTCGCAGAAATCTCAAGAGCGTCCAGATCTGAGACCAGTAGCCCCGGTCCGCCTGGCAGCCATTCCGGCTCACGCCAGACCAGCGGATCACGGATTTCTTCACGAGCGGTGGCGGTGGCCTTGAGCGAGTCCAGACGCGCCTGTTCCTGTAAAAAGGCAAGTGCCTCGGCTCGCGCAGGCAGCACAGGGAAGTGATTCATCAGCTTCTCCAGCGTGGCCCGGGCACATGAAACTTGCGCGAAATCTGGAAGCTGCACGCCAGGCACCGGTTGCGCCGTCCAGCGCACGGTGAAAGTCCAGAGGTCATGCCAATCGGGATAGGCGGAATTCATAGTAACCGAGATTTCTGCGAGAGTCCGTGATTCGGTGCTGTCTGCAAAGGAAAATGAAGGCGGCCCGTGCGGTCTGAAAAAAATTTCAGAAATTTTGCAACTCCGGCGCACCGATCGCGACTTCCAAATTGTAGCCGAGAAGAACCCGGCGATTTCAATCCAACCAACACCATCACCTCATGAAAAAATTAATCCTCATTCCTTTGCTCGCTCTAACGGCCATCCCTCAAATTCACGCAGCCGTCTGGAGCGCCGGCGGCGATCTCCGTGCCTATGAAATGACCGCGTCGGATACGATCAATGCCAATGGTCAATGGACCTATGGCTATCGCAGCGCAGTCCTAGGCTCCAGCTTGACGCTGTTCACAAATACCCTGTTAGAACATACCAATGCGGTGAGTTCCGTGCCGAATCTGGAAGGATGGGTCGGGCAAGGTGGTTATCCCGTGGTCGCGGCAAATACATCTTCAGCTCCGATTCCCATCGCGACCAGTTCACTCGGGCTACAAGAACTCGGGATGCATCCAGATCAGGGGAATCTTGGCACGACCTATGTCATCGCTCGCTGGACAGCACCTGCGTCAAGCACCTTCGGGGTGAGTTATACATGGAGAGACCTTGATGCCTTCGGTGGCGATGGCTTCAGCGCGGATCTTGTCCATGTAAATTCAAGTAGCGTAGCATCCTCGCTCTTCAACGCAAGCGTCAGCAATGGATCCTCAACATCGAATTTC
>JANORE010000184.1:0-3209 GCA_031415155.1 Akkermansiaceae bacterium
CTGAACGGAACCGCCGTGTACGGACCCGTACGCACGGTGGTGTGGGACCCGGGAGCTAATCACTCCCGGGGACCCGATTAGCAATTAGGTATACCATCTAAAAGACCATACATATGGGTATATTTTCTTGTATGCACTGAAACCATCACTCTCCAACTCTTTATCGCTCGTCAGGATTTTTATGCCGCGGGGATTGCCCATGGATCCAAACCATCGTAGCTCGACAGAATCTTCCCGAACACTGACTACTGGATAGCGTGTAAAGGAATTATTTGCGAGTATCAATAGCTTCGGGTGAGACTTGAATAAATCGGCATAAGATTTAGATTCCTCCCCTGGTGTTAAGGGTGGGAGCATTTGAGATTCTAAGGTGTAGCCATTTTTATGGAGAGCGAGTATTTTGTCTCTGATCTGTAGTAGCTCTTCCTCTGAGAATTCAACTTTAATCCTGTCGTGAAGTCCATCCATCAAAGTACGGGCTGGCAGATACTTGGGCACAAGAAATGCCAAAACTGCAATTAGCGGTCTTTCTATGGCATATCTGAACTTAATCTGCTTACAGGTGCAATATGCCAACTGAATAAGCCAAGACACTGGCAAAGCCAGAAATGAAACAACAAGAGTAATCTCTAATGCGGTTGTCGGAAAAATACTACTCCCAGCTTCAAAGTTGAATCCATAATTGTAACGCATTAGAACCTCCTTTGTGCATCCCCCCAAAAGGGTTAAACTCAACACTATCGGGGAGTATAGAAATATTCTCTTTTGCATTTGCTAACAGTATTTATCAGTATGGCTTAGACTGTATATGTTAGTTTTAGCCCTGACATGAAAATTTTTGATAGATCTCTTATTTGATCAAGGATTTTCTCCTTGGGGAGGTGGATATCAGTGGAGTCGCGGGGTGGCTGATATGAGCATCTTGACTAGGGGGTGGTGGAGCTTCTGTTTGCTTCCTTCCATCTGCCCATGGAGAATCTCAAAATTACAAAAATGGTTATTTTGAATAGTTTTAGATTACCAAGATGGCCTTCCTCTGCAGATGGATCGTTACAAAAATTTAGCCCTGATAGAAAAAATCCATCAGGGCTTTTGGCATCCGGGAAGGGGGGAAGTCTTACTCGTCCAGCTCTTGGATTTCCCGGCGGATGCATGGGGCGGCATTTCGCAGGGCATCCAGTGCCTCGGCGAGTTCCACGATGAGACCATCGGCTGGCATTCTACGCAGGACGACTTTGGAAATTTCTTTGCGGTTAGGCGCAGCTTCTAGGATTTGCTGGAGCTTAGCGGCTTCTTCGATGAGTCCTACTTCCCCAGATGATTTGGCCATGGCAGCGATGGTTTCGAGGTGGTTCTCGATTTCCTCCAAGCCTGACTGAAGTTTGCGGAGTTTGCTGCGACCAAAGATCGGCGGCACTACGTCTTGGAGGCGATCCACTAGCGGTGTGAGGCGGGAGGCAATGGCAGTGACTCGGTTCGCATTGTGTTGAATGAGGCGGTGTTGACTCGGTGTTTCTGCGAGTGCTGTGGATGGCGTCAGCGCGAGAAATGCAGAGGATAAAGCACAAGCCATCAGCAGGCTGCGCGTCGATGTGATGAAGTTCATATTCAGTGATGGATATTGGTATTTTAAATGCGCCGGAGAATCATCTCGGCACGTCTTACTGAACTCAAATCTGCTAGAAGTTTCCGCCGATTTTCAGGAAAATCACTTCCCGCCGAAGTCTCTGGTTTGTCCGCTTTCGGTGATACCTCGCAGGACGCTGCCGTCTTTGGAAAAGGTGAGTCCGTAAATGGCCTCGCCTTGATGTAAAATCCCCAGCTCGCGCCAAGTCGGGGTGTGCCAGAGGCGTAGGGTTTGATCGGCGGCGGATGAGGCGAGAGTGCGACCGTCTTTGGAAAAAGCGAGCGAGTTGATTTGTCCCTGATGGCCGCGCAGCGTGGCGATGAGTGCGCCAGTTTTCACATGATGAATACTCACGACATTGTCATCGCCACCGGAGGCGATCCATTGGTTGTCAGGCGAAAAAATAATCGGCCCGACGATTCCTTGGGACAGCCGGAGCGAGTCGCTCCATTTACCGTCCTTCGGGTGCAAAACGCGAAGGATTCGCGGCCAGGAAAAGGTGGCGATGACGTTACTGTCTGCCGATGAGATCAACCGCAAGTAAGTTTCCGGCGGGGCTTTCTGCTCTTCGCGAGCCGCAGTTTTGGAACTTGGCTGAAAGAACAGTTTTCCGTGACTTTTCCCATCGCCGATCCAGTAGCCACCATTGCTACGCGCCCACACGGGACTGAAATCCTTGGGCAAAGAAATCCAATCCGGGAGTGCATTTTCTGAGGGATCAAACTCTGAGCGAGCTGCTTCCCTCGCCGGATCTGCCGTCACCGACCACAAGCGACAGGTGTGATCATTTCCTCCAGAAGCCAGCAGTTTCCCATCGGGAGAAAATGCCAGCGCACGGATCGTGTCTTCGTGGCCTCGCAACATGGCAGCAGGCGAGTCTCCATGGATCGCTTGGTGCGTGATCTGTTGATCTGCGCCAGTCGCCGCGATGCGTTTGCCATCAGGCGAGGGGAAAAATTGATCGTATTTGCCCGCAATGGGACAGGTGATGCCTAACATTTTGCCATCGGCGACTTGCCAATAAGTGATCAACATGCCGGTGAGTGCTTGGCTGAAAAGCGTCTGCCCATCGGCGGAAAAAGCGAGCTGCTTCACCGCATAGCCTATCTTCCAAGAGAGTCGTGGCTTTTCATCTTCGCGATTGTAGAGATGGATCTGGTCATCCCCCGCAGCCATGACGGCGAAGTTTTTTCCATCGGCAGAGACAGCGTGAGCGGCTTGCAATTTAGAGACCGTCCGCAGCAGTGAGAGATTTTTTCTTTGGTAAATCCGCAGCTCATGGACGTCTTGCGATTCGGGGCTCCGGCTGAAAACAAAGATGAAAAGTCCGTCGGCGGAATAGTAGAGTTTAGACGCTGTTTGTATCGGGATCAGCCCCTGCAAATTTCCGTCAGGCATCGACCACAGCCGGACGTAAGAACCCAGCCCAGCGGTGAGAAAATGCCTGCCATCTGGCGACCAAGCGAGCGAGCTGATTTCTCCCAATTTCGAAGGCCGTCCGCGGAAACGCAGCTCGTCTTGATTGATCGTGCCGCTCATCAAAAGTCCGGCAACTTCGCTGGAATTTGCCGTCACCGTCGCC
>JANORE010000185.1:0-2752 GCA_031415155.1 Akkermansiaceae bacterium
GAGCCAGAACGAGATTGTGCGATACGCGCTCAACAACCGTTGGTTAGAAGAACAAGGAGTTCCCGACCTGAGAGCCATCTGGATGGTTCTTCACCACGGGCCAGAGGCCCGAGTCTGATTGGAACCGCCCTGTACGGAGCCTTACGCAGGGTGGTGTGGGACCGGGGAGCTAACTACTCCCCGGGACCCGATTCGGTTTTGGATTCTGAACGGACTGAGCCATCGACGTTGACGATTATTCTGTCAGCGTTGCGATCAGGCTCGAATGCGAGAAGAGCGGATGTGCCTCCTTCGGCCTTAGGGAAGTATTCGGGGTTGTCCAGAGAACCGTCCACTCGTCTGAATAGAAGATCTTCCGGTGTTAGTGCCCCCTGATCTACCAAGTCCGATAGGCTATCTGGAAACTGTCCGTGTTCTACTTCAAAATCAATTAGCGCCAAGTAGATCTTCTTCATGCTTCCAGATTCAGCGGCAGGCTCGATACTTCGATCACCTTTAGATTGCCTACACGAAACGGCCATTAGCATCACCGATACAGTCGCTAGGGCTAATAGTGCTGTCTTCATATATTTACCGAACGATAGAGTGGTGGCACCGGCGAAGGGAAGCCTGAATATAACTGCGACGTTATCGCCGGTTGCCACCCACGGCTTGATCGTGAAAAGAAATCTCGAACGCGAATGCCGACACAGACTCCGCGTAGACTCGGCGGAAGTAAAGCACGCCACCAAAGCCAGAAACTCTGCAAAGACTCGGCAGAGCCCAAGCACGAAACCAAGGCCGGAAACTCTGCAAAGACTCGGCGAAACCCAAGCACGCAACCAAAGGCAGAAACTCTGCAAAGACTCAGCGGAGAATCTAACGCTGCAACGATCTATTCTATGGTCTTATAATATCCACGATTAGTTTTATTAGTGGTATGTCGGGAGGACATATCCAATCTTTGTTGGCTCAAAAAAATGTTCGAGATTCCTTGATTTGACAAGGCTTTTCTGGGCGAAGCGTGTGTATATCAGGTGAATTCGGACAGGGAATCTGCGGGTGACATGGCCTAGCTGATATTACGGGATTAAGGTGGGAAGGGGGAGGCGGCTTAAATTCAAAAAAAACGTTCAATTGAACACTTTTCTTTGACTCAGATTTCTGGCGTGGCTTCTTTCGTGGTCATGAATGTTACCGAGTCGCGATGAAGAAGAGGGAGGCACCGCGAATCTAGCGAATCCGACGAATCTTGAAGATGATCCATACCGCAGTCGCAAATCTAGAGTTTCTTCATTTTGAAGATTCGCGAGATTCGCGGGCCTCAATTCTTTGAATCCCGCAATAACCACGTTACGCGTGTTCCAACCGTCAAAATCAATTTGACGAAACACTAGGACGTTGCCCGTCGTCAGATTCGCCGGCTTACTCGCCTTTTTGGTTGTAATCTTCAGATGATCGATAGGCCTGATCAAAAGCTTGGTCGATCACTTCACATAAAAGTTGAAGAGTAACTGATCCAGAATTAGATTGGAGCTCTTCAATAGACATCAAGCACGCATTCCGCACTCCATCGTAATGAAATATTTCCTATATTTATATCATACATATTCAATGGATTGCGAATTTCATAAAGCTGCTAAAATCTAACAGACTGTACATTGTATGTACCTTATGGCTCATTTTTTCCAATGAGCCACCCTACTTTCTCAGCACAAAAATTCGTCGATGAATCCACCATGATTCGAGCCAATCACATTCCGGTCATCGCTCGGATGTGTCACCGGATCGGATTGATCGACCTCATCAACGAAAGCATCCCCTGCAACACCGAATTGGACCTCGGAACTCTCGTAGTCGGAATGGTTTGCGACACACTTTCCGGCAGGAGTCCGCTCTACAAAGTCGAAGATTTCATCAAAGAGCAAGATACTGAACTTCTCTTTGGCATACCTGTCGACTCCCATCGATTTAATGACGACGCCCTCGGCAACGCGCTTGATCGTATCCATCACAAGGGCACGCTCCAACTCTTCACCGAGGTATCCCTCAAAGCGGCATCCATCTTCAATTTAGATACCTCGAAATGCAATTTCGATACCACCAGCGTCAATGTTTGGGGTGACTACGAAAGTAGTAAACCCGGCGGAAAAGCCCCACATATCACTTATGGATATAGCAAAGATAAGCGTATGGATCTCAAGCAATTCATGGTCTCTATGCTATGTGTAGAAGGAAACATTCCCATCTCTGGGAAAATGCAAAACGGTAATAGCTCGGACGAAAAACTTAATAACGCAGAACTCCAACGCATCGGTAAACTGCTCAGTCCATTGAAGGATCATATCGGCGATCTCATCTACGTCGCCGACTGTAAACTGATCAATACCAACAATATGAAGCTCCTTGATGACCTGCTATTCATCTCTCGTTTTCCAGGAAATTTTAAAGAACATAACGTCGCGATTGAGCAAGCCATCCATGCCGACGACTGGGAAGAACTCGGCATTCTAGCAGAAACCCCCAGCCCATCTGTGAAACGCCAGCGTGCTAACTATAGATCCCACGAGACCTCAGTAACCATAGGGGAAAAAAACTACCGAGCCCTTGTCATCCAAACCGACCACCTCGACAAAAGGCGCACGAAGGGGATCGAAAATAGAAAAGCGAAACAGAAAAAACTCGTTGTTAAAAAGATCAAGTCGGCGGAAAAAACCACCTATCATTGCCAAGATGACGCCCAAAAAGCACTCGATATCATCAGCATCAAAAA
>JANORE010000186.1:0-8740 GCA_031415155.1 Akkermansiaceae bacterium
TGGCAATGGAGAACCGACGACGAGTGGCTCTGCGAGAGCATGGGTCGTGAAAATACTTGCGGCTGCGGTGAGAATTTGAGCAAAAGGTTTCATACTGGCAAACTGTACACTAGATTTTCAAATGGCAACCCTTTGAGTTTATTTCAGTCCGTATTTCTCAATGCTGCCGCATGTGTGCAGCCACTGGGAGGCTATGAAATTCGCCATCACCGGGAGCACTCTGGCAGCTGTTGACGATGATATTTTGATGGACCATTTGCCCAGTTCAGCAAGACGGTCGAGACCGTTGTCATAGAGACAGAGTGAATTTTTTGTAACTTTCGTCTCGGTGATATTGTAAAGTGATCCAAACATCTATGAAGTCTACCCTGCACATTGTTTTGCTTTGCTGTTCGTTTTTTCCGCTGGAGTGCATCCTCGCTGATCACAAGCCTATTTCAAAATCCATTGGGACTTCCGTCCAAAATGGCTGGGTAACCGTCGTCCCACCCGAGTTCCAAGGCGCGATCAACAATCCACTCAAAGGCTTCCGTGACTACAAAAAGAATGGCTACGGGCTAATGAAGCGCCAATACATCAAGTGGAACGAAATTGAAGTCAGCGCTGATGATACCGTGGAGCGCATCATCGCCCACACGAACAAGGTCACCCAGGCCGACGGCAAGCGCTTCGAAGAACTGAACATCAAGCTCATACCGCGTGTCTACCTCGACTGGGATGGTGAAATTTCTCCGCAAAACTCGAAACAATATTGGCCCGCCGATTTGCATGCTTTCGACTACGATAGCCTCGCTTTTCAGGCGAGACTCAAGGCCCTCATCGCCAAGCTGGGTCAAGCATGGGACGAGGACCCGCGCATCTTTGCCGTGCAAATGGGCCTGATCGGACGCTGGGGTGAACATCACAGTCCCTCGCCGACGAAAGAGCAGCGCCGCCTGCTTGCGGAGGCTTTTCAAAAAGCGTTTAAGAACAAGCCCGTGCTCGTCCGCCATACGGACGCGGAGTTCATGGACGCGGGCTATGGCATCTATTACGACACCTTTGCCAACGTATCCCGCGAGCCTCACCTGGGCGAGAAGGACCAGTTCCCCTGGCAGGCGACCCATGTCTTTCCGAATATTTGGCAACGTGCACCTATCGAGGGCGAAGTGGAATACAATTGGCAAGTGCAACGGGAAAGCGCGGATCCCAAGGGCACCTTCGGGAGCACTCCTGACGAGACGATGAAGGTTCCTGCTTACCGCCGCTACATGATCGATAAAATCCGCCGTTACCACACGAGCTATCTTGGCTGGATCGACGAATACAATGACTCTGACAGCGAAGTATTAGCAGGCGCGGGCGAGCTTCAAAAAGCCTTTGGCTACCGCTTCGTTCTCGATTCCGCTACCTATCCGCTCAGTGTAAAGCCTGGGGAAAAATTGCCAATCAAGCTGACGGTGCGAAACACGGGTAGTGCCCCTTTTTATCTCGACTGGCCCGTGGCAGTCGGCCTGCTCGATCCGGAGACTAAAAATCCCGTCTGGTCGGCTCCGTTGACGGGAGTGGATATTCGGAAATGGCGGCCCGGTGAGGAATGGGATAGCACCAACGATGTTTACCGCCGTCCCGCCATGCCACATCTCGAAGAAGGTCTCGCCTCGCTGCCGACCGATATCAAACAGGGCGAATATATCCTCGCGCTCGCCATCCTCGACCGTCAGGGCGGGATGATGCCAAATGCCCGCTTTGCGATGGCGAACTACTTCCGAGGTGGCTGGCATCCACTTGGATCAATCGGCGTCGGCAAGGCACCCGTGGATGCGGAGTTAAAAAACATTCGATACGACAGCCCTGCCTTCGATGACAGCCTTTCTTACAAAGTCCCTGAGAAACTTCTCGCCGTCCGCCCACCGCCTCTCCCACCGATGAAGGCAGTCCAGCCGTGGGCACCTGATTTCACCGAGGAACTCATGAACCCGTGGCGTTACTGGACGCTCGCAGCAGATAGCAGCAACCTAGAAAAAGAGATTCTCCATGACGGGCCTGTGGCTGGACCTGCGGGTCGTCGAGTCATCCGAGTGACCGGTGATTTTGGAAAAAGCTCACGCCTTGAGTATTATTTTGGCAATGGCACCAAGCTCGATCGCGGCCAATACCGTTTTGCCTTTCGAGTGCGTGGCACTCCTAGCCAGTTCGTCGAGTTCGAGCTGGCCGATGGCTGGCGGAGCGTTTCTATGGAAGCTAAGATTCCATTGACCAACCAATGGCATGAACATACGGTCGATTTCGAGATTAAAAACACCTTTAAAGACCAGACCACTCTCCGTTTTAGGATGCCGAGCAATGTCGAAGGCTCCTTCGAATTGACGGATGTGCGGCTCAAAAATCTGCAAAAGTAGTCATCTCCATCATCTATGAAGTCACTCATTATTCTCATCGCCGCAGCGCAAGTACTTCTTGCGGCACCTTTACCAAAGGTCATGCTTCTCACTGGCCAGTCGAGCAAGTATCACGATTGGACTCGTAGTTCGCCGTTGGTGAAGTCTTATCTGGAGCAGACCGGACGGTTCACGGTGGATACCGTCACCACTCCGCCACTTGGCGCAGACATGTCATCCTTCAGTCCGAACTTTTCAAATTATGCTGCCATCGTCATGGTCTATGAAGGTGCAGAGTGGCCAGAAGCCACGAAGCTTGCCTTCGTGGATTACATGAAAAATGGAGGTGGCTTGGTGACGATTCATGATACCGATAATGCATTCCCCTATTGGACGGAATGGAATCAAATGATCGGCGTTGGCGGATGGGGATTTAAAGCGGATGGAAGCATCGGTGCGCGCGATGAAAAGGCAGGCCCGATGATTCGGTGGCGGGATGATCAAATGGTCATTGATACGACGTCCCCCGGCAGCACGACTCACCCACCACGTCGCGATTTTCTCGTCGTCACCCGGACGCCTGAACATCCAATCATGAAAGGCTTACCTGCCGCTTGGCTCCACGCCAGCGATGAGATCTACAGCCGCCTGCGTGGACCTGCACAAAACGTAACCGTGCTAGCCACCGCCCACGCGGATAAGGCGATTAATCTTCAATCTACTGGGGAGCATGAGCCGATGTTAATGACGATCCAATACGAAAAAGGCCGTGTTTTTCACACCACGTTAGGACATGTGAATTCTTCAGAAAAAGCACCATTTCTCGCGCTGGTTTGCTCAGGATTCATCGTGACACTTCAGCGTGGAACCGAATGGGCTGCCACCGGGAAAGTCACACAAGCCATTCCCTCAGATTTCCCAAACTCAGAGAAAACCACAATCCGCCCATAACACTCCATCAACTTTAATATGAAATTACCCTTGATTCTTCTCAGTCTGACTTCCCTTGCCTACGCTCAAGAAACTAAAATTCTGTTAGATGAAAGCCTCTCTCAATTTGAGATTTTCTCTGGAGTGCCGCATAAGACTCTCGTGGTGCCAGGCTATCCTCCATCGACAAGTCCCGATGGGACGACCGGTGTCCCGATAGGTCTCGGAAAAGATCCACTAGGAGTCTTCAAGGTGATCCAAGAAGACGGGCAGCCCGTGCTACGCGTCAGTGGTCAGATGTATGCCGGAATCAGCACGAAGGAAGAATTTGAAAACTATCATTTTTCCTGCCAATATAAGTGGGGGATTCCAAAGTATGAACCACGCCTCAATGACATACGTGATAGCGGAATTCTCTATCATTGCACTGGTGAGCATGGCGCCTTCTGGAATGTCTGGATGAGTTCTCTCGAGTGCCAAGTCCAAGAGGGTGATACGACAGATTTCATCCCTCTCGCTGGGCCGAATGCAGACGTGAGCGTCGGCCCCGAATCTGAGCATGGTAAGACGTTCTTTAAGCCCGGTGGTCCGCTTTTCTCAGATACCAATTATACCAAGCATTCTCCGACCGAGGAGAAACCGAATGGTGAGTGGAATACTGTCGAGATTTATACTCTTGGGCAAACCTCCGTTTTTCTGATCAATGGAACGCCGGGCATGGTGCTTTTCAACGCCCGTCATCGAGTGCCGGGTAGTTCGAAAGAGGTGCCACTTACGAAAGGCAAAATCCAACTTCAATCTGAAGCTGCCGAAATTTTTTACCGTGATCTCCGAGTCACGCCGATCAGCAAGTTCCCAGAATCACTTGCGAAATGGGTTGAAAAACCCGCAGGTGAACCCGTTAAATTTGTGAAACTGGCTTCTGAGGTTCCCAGCGATAAGAAATAGTTGGTTCTTGCATCGAGCTTCGTCCCTTTTCCTTCAACGCTTCGTGTTCGCGGAGTGTTAGGGACTCGGCCCAGGTTAATTACCTATTTGGCCAAGCCTTTGAGGCGGTCCAGGCTTGCCTCCTACGGCTTCATCTCCTCCTTGGTCAGGCGGACTCCTTTGGGGGAGTCTCCGTCGATCAGACGTGTTTCGGGATGCTCTCGTTTGTAGGTCATGCTTGCCGCCATTTCCAGCGCGTGGGCGACGCTTGGCAGCGGATCTCCATTCCAGTGGTTTTCCAAAATTTCATACCTTCGTCATTCCCACGAGCAGTCAGTTTGCTACCGTCTCCTTGAATTCAAAAGCAATCCATGGAAAATGCCACCGAAACGGAAGTCGCCGATGCCGCTAAACACCTTCGCTCACTCGCCAACGGACTCAACGAAGTCCTCTTCGGCCAAGAAGAACTGATTGATCTCGTGATTACTGGCGTCCTCGCTCGCGGTCACATTTTACTAGAAGGCTTGCCCGGGCTTGGAAAAACGGAGTTGGTAAAAGGTTTATCAAAACTTCTGAAGCTCGACACCAAGCGCGTCCAGTTTACCCCGGATCTCTTGCCTGGCGACATCACCGGAAATCCAGTGCTCCAAGAAATGGATGGCCGTCGTGAGTTCGTTTTCCAGCCGGGACCGCTTTTCACCAACATCGTCCTCGCCGACGAGATCAACCGTGCTTCACCGAAAACACAGTCTGCTCTGTTAGAAGCCATGCAAGAACGCCGCGTCACCGTGCTCGGAAAAACCCACGACTTACCGAAGCCGTTCTTTGTTCTGGCCACACAAAACCCGATCGAGCTGGAAGGCACTTATCCCTTGCCCGAGGCGCAGCTCGACCGTTTCCTTTTCAAGCTGGAAGTCACCCGCAACGACGTCGCCACTCTGCAGCGCATTGTTTCTCAACGTGAACTCGGCACTGATCCGCAAGTGGAGGCCGTGATGAGCGCAGAAACTCTCGGGTCGCTGTTAGAGCTGGTCCGCCGGATTTATTTGCCCGATGTCGTCGCGAACTACATCGCCCGTCTCGTCGATGCCACTCACCCGGGCCAATCGAACCACTCGCGTCATATCCGCTACGGAGCCAGCCCGCGGGCCGCGCTTGCTCTGGCGTCTGGAGCTAAGGCGCGTGCGCTCATGGCTGGCCGGACTCACACCAGTTTCGAAGATGTAAAAATGATCGCTGCCGCCGTGCTCCGCCACCGCATCATCCTCGACTACAACGCCCGGATCGAAGGCCACACGACGAATGACATCGTCCGCGCACTGCTGGATGAAGTCCCTTTCCAAGACACCGCGACGCCTCGGATTTTAAGTGCTAAATCTTAAGTTCCAAATTCTCAACCCAGATTTTCCATGCTTCGTTCACTCCTTTTCCTCATCTTCGCGACTTCGCTTTCTGCTCAGGAAACGATGATCCGGCAAGTCGCCGATACCACGACCGACACTCATGTGGAGGTGCTCGCCCTCTTCACCAAGCCCTCGCCTACCGGCTATTTTCCGGTGCGTGTGAAAATTGCGAACAATCTCAAAATCAGCACCACGGTCTATCTAGATTTTAAAAGTGGTTCTGATTACGGCCATAATCTCCAAGCGAATTCTTCGTTCAGCTTCACCGCCGAGGCCGGCAAATCCGTCACCCAAGACATCCTCGTTCCGCTCAGTCCGCCAAGCGGCAATTCATACTCAGGTGATAGCGCGAATGTCACCGCCATGCTGAGCGGCTCGATGGGTAAATCCGAAAACACCATCCGAGCCAGTCGAGACGCGAGCCAGCCTGCGGTCTTGCTCAGCGAGACACTGTTCACGCCTAATGCCTCTACTCTCGATAGCGAAATCAAAAGCAAGTTCAGCAGCTCCAGCGAGTTTGCGGCTAAGTTCGACCCGAAACAACTCCCCGATGACTGGCTTGCATTTTCCGGCTACGACAGCGTGATCATGACCGACACGGATTGGTCGAGTATCCCGCCAGGTGGGCGAAATGCGATTCTCTCATGGTTGCGGCTCGGTGGGCAACTCGTCATCTATGCACCCGGCTCGGCAAGTAGAGCTTCACTAGGACTCCCCGATGAGACGAGTTATGGCAGCATCAGCATCAATCCTATTTCCTCAGATTTAAAATTAGATGCCGCCAAAGTTGTCGATCTCGTCACGGCGAATCGCTCCAAGCCTCAGCAAGTTTCTCTCCGTAATGATTTTGCAAGTGGATGGCCGCTTCAAGGCACATTTGGAACACAGGCATTCCGCTACGGGCTGTTCATCGCCGTCTTGGTCATTTTCGGGATCATCGTCGGTCCCGTGAATCTCTTCGTCTTTGCGAAATCAGGTCAGCGCCATCGACTCTTCATCACCACGCCGCTCATTTCTCTAGCAGCCAGTCTGCTCCTCATCGGCCTAATCATCATTCAAGACGGCTTCGGTGGAAATGGCATCCGCCGAGTTTTGATGGAAGTCCGCCCAGACGGAGACTTGAATGCGGCCTATCTCCATCAGGAACAATTCTGCCGGACTGGCGTTCTCACGAAATCCAATTTCACGATCCATACTCCATCGACTTTCCAGCCGGTAGTGATCGTCGAAAGCCGTTGGGCGCGTTTCACCGACGACTCTAGCACGACAGGAGCCTTCAATCTTCAGCCCGGAAGTGGTAAACTTCAGGCATCGGGTGATTGGTTCCAGAGCCGTTCTGAACACGGCCACATTCTCTCTGCAGTGATTTCAACCCGCGGGCGAATCGAAAAAACCACGACACCGAACACCTGTCTTTCCACCTTCGAGTATCCCATCGATACGCTTTACTATCTTGATGAGAAAAATCAGTGGCATTGTGCGGAAAACATCACGACTGGGAAAAATTTCACCCTCACACCCGTCGATGTCTCGATGGTAAATCCCGCTCTAAAGACGGAGGCAAATGCCTTCGCGGAACGAAATCAGAAATTCCTGAGCGCTGCCCAAAACCGCCCCGGCCACTTCATCGCGATCACCACCAAGGCACCCGGCATCGACACGAATCCCGGCATCCACTGGAAGGAAACCCGCACCATCATCACCGGCCCAGTCGTTTCCCCTTAATTCCCACTTTTTCTTCCATGTCCGCTCTTAAAATCAACAACCTCTACCGCTACTTCGGGAATCTCCAGGCGGTGAATGGCGTCACCTTCGAAATCCCGCACGGCTCGGTCTGCGGCTTCGTAGGCTCGAACGGTGCGGGTAAAACGACCACCATGCGGATTCTCGCGACGCTGGATTACCCCACACTCGGCACCGCCGAAGTCTGTGGCATCAACGTCGTCCACCACCCGGCGGAAGTCCGCAGACTCATCGGCTGGATGCCTGACCATTTCGGAAACTACGAACACATGACGGTGCTCGAGTATCTGGATTTCTACGCTCGCGCTCTGGGCTATAAAGGGAAAGAACGCCGCCAACGCATCCAAGAAGTCATGGATTTCACCGATCTCGTGCCGCTCGCAGATCGTTTTTCTAACAAACTTTCCAAAGGGATGACTCAGCGGCTCGGCCTCGGGCGGGCGCTGCTTCACGACCCGCAAGTCCTCATCATGGACGAACCTGCCGCGGGTCTCGATCCCAAGGCCCGAGTCGAGCTCAAGCACCTCATCCGCGTCCTTGCCAAGGAAGGAAAGACGATTTTCATTTCTTCACACATCCTCTCCGAGCTGGGTGAAATGTGTGACTCACTCCTCTTCATCAACCATGGCCGCATCGTCCACCACGGCGATGCAGAGACTCTCCGCCGTGGCTCAGACACTCATGGCGGCGTGCTCTACGACGTGCAAGTGGACGGCCCGCCGGATGCCGTTTCCGATTGGTGTGTCCTCCAGCCCAACGTAGAATTCCTCGAAGCACGCAAGCAAGGTGGCCGTATCCGCATCGATACCGAAGACCCTACAAAAGCTGCTGATGTCCTCGCCCGCATGGTCAAGGACGGCCTCCGCATCACCGAGTTCCACCGCGAGCAACGCAATCTGGAAGACGCATTCATCGACATCATTGGCAAGCTCGAAGCAGGCAAAACCTTGTCCACTCCGCCACCACTGCCGCAGCCTGAACCCTCTCTGATCAACTCTAACTGATCACTTGTCTATGTCTTCACCACTCACTCATCTCACCGATTTTTCTGACAAGCTTTCACCCATGTTGGTGAAGGAGCTCCGCCAAGGAATGCGTGCTCGCAGCTTCACCATGCTGTTTTTGATATTTCAGCTTCTGCTCTGTTTTATTCTTCTCTCAGCAGGCTCAGGATCCAGTTCCGCCAATGCAGGATCCATTTCTTCCGGTGTCATTTTCACCATGTTTGGCATCGCCGTTCTCTTCATCCAGCCGATGCGCGGTGTGGCGGCCCTGTCGGCGGAAATCAAAGATAATACGATCGAGATGATGGTTCTCACTCGGCTGAGTGCCGCACGAATCGTTTTTGGGAAATGGATCGCCATTGTCACTCAGTCC
>JANORE010000187.1:0-13900 GCA_031415155.1 Akkermansiaceae bacterium
TTGCCAAAGCTGCCACGGCGATGTGAACAAGATGGAAGTCGTCTATCAGGCGGAACCGCATTCGATGGGTTGGTGTCTCGAATGCCACAATGCCCCTGAGAAAAATCTTCGTCCGTTGGAAGAGGTTTATAATTTCAACTACGACGCGAAGCAATACATCACGAATAATCCCCAACTCGGCGTGAAAACTACCGAAGACCTCGGCCTCAAGCTGAAAGAGCAATATATGGTCAAGCCCAAGGTCACTTGCGCCACCTGCCACCATTGATCGTTCCTTTCATTTCCCTAATTTTAAAAGTCTCACATGAGTAAGCGAATTTTTCATCACCCTGCAGTTTCTGCTGACGACAACACGGTCGCTTGGCGCAGTGCGGGTCAGCTCGCAGACACCGCTGATTTCCGCGAGTGGATGGATCGTGAGTTCCCGCGTGGAGCTGCGGAGTTGGCAAATGTGGATGAAGATGCGACTTCCCGCCGCTCGTTCATGAAGCTGATGGGCGCATCGACGGCGCTGGCGGGGTTTGGTATGGCCGCTTGTCGCCGCCCGGAAGGATACATCGTTCCTTACACCAAGGCTCCTGAGTGGGTGATTCCTGGAAATGCGACTTATTACGCGTCCGCGATGCCGCGTGCTTATGGTGCAACGTCGCTGGTGGTAACGACCTTCGAAGGTCGCCCGACCAAAGTAGCTCCAAACCAACTTCACCCTGATGCCGAGGGGACTGACGCTTTCGCCCAAGCATCGGTGCTGGATCTTTACTCACCATCGCGCTCACGGACGATTTTGAAGTCGGGGAAAGCGGCTCCGCGAGCGGATTTTGAGAAAGTCATCGCTGCTCTAGCGGCTGATAAGTCAGCGAAAATTGGCTTTCTTTTCGGGGCGGATGACAGCCCGACTCGCGCTCGTCTGACGAAGGAGCTGGCTGCAAAATTTTCTGCGGCGAAGTTTTATCAATATGAAGCGCTCACCGGCGAAACCCTAGGCGATGGCGTCAAATTGGTTGCTGATTTCACGAAAGCAGATCGCATTGTTTCTCTCGACTGCGACTTCGCGGGAATGGATTCACAAGGCCCAGTCACCGCATTTTTCGACCGCCGCAAGCCAGAAGGTAAGTTTTATTCGGAGAAGCCTGACGCGTCGAAGATGAACCGCCTTTACTCGGTCGAGGCGGCCTTCACACTCACTGGCGGCATGGCAGATCACCGCCTGCGCGTTGCACCCAGCCAAGTAAATGTCGTTGCAGGTCAAATCGCTCGTGGTCTCGATATCCGAGTGGCACTGGCCTCCGTGGCTGGAGAACTTTCTGATCCCAAACATGTCGAGTGGGTAAAGGCACTCGTCGAAGATCTTTCTGAACATAAGGGGAAATCCTTGGTTCTGGCGGGTTCACGGCAGACGGCTTCAGTGCATCAACTCGCGTATGCAATCAATCTTGCTCTCGGGAATGTGGGTGAAGGAAAGCCACTTGCTGCGGTTCAGACAGAGACCAAAGGGCTTGGAAATTTAAGCGCGCTTCAAAAAGACATCGACGGTGGAGCGGTAGAAACGCTGGTGGTTCTCACGCCTTCTAACCCGATCTACGACGCGCCAGCAGATCTGAATTTTTCTGAATCCTTCGCGAAACTAAAGTCCAGTATTCATCTTGGAATGCGGACCGATGCGACGGCTCACGCCTCGACATGGCATTTACCCGCAGCACATTACCTTGAATCTTGGGCGGATGCCCGGACCTGTCGCGGCACCTACACCGTGGTGCAGCCGATGATTTTGCCGCTTTATCCCGATTGTGCTTCTGAAATGGAGCTGCTGCTGGCACTGCTTTCTGACAAGGGAACGCTCATCAATGGCGAGGGCGAAAAAAATTCGCCATCTCCAGCCTACACCGCAGTTCGTAAAACTTTCGCCAAACTTGGCGGGGAAGGGGATGCTCCTTGGAAAAAACTTCTGCGCGACGGTTTTCTGGTCGGCACGACGTATTCAGCCGCCGTCGTCCAATCTCTTGGAGATTCTTCGGTGCCGATGATTTCCACCGTCGCTTCTAAAAATTCTTTGGAAGTCATCTTTGCGACAGATTCTTCGATTTACGATGGTCGCTGGATTGACAATGGTTGGTTGCAGGAAGCGCCAGATCCTATTTCTAAACTGGCTTGGGATAATGTCGCTTTAATCGCGCCGAAAACGGCCAAGGAGCTTGGGATTTACGATCAGATCATTGCTCTGGAAACTCCATTTGCCTCCCGCTCTCCTGACGATGAAGGGGAAAACCGCAAGTCGCCGATGATCAAGATCGAGGTGAATGGTCTCTCGCTGGAAATCCCAGTGCTCGTTTCCTTCGGCCAAGCCGAAAATACGGTCGTCATTCCACTCGGCTACGGCCAAGGATTTGACAAGCATGACGAGCTGAAGCGCGGGCCGAAAAACGAAACACACGTCGGTCTCGTCGGCATGAACCGTGGTTTTAATGCTTACTCACTCCGCACTTCCGGGACTCCTTATTTCGCCACGGGCGGGAAAGTGACGCCGACTGGAAAACGCTACTCAGTCGCCCTGACCCAAGAACACAGCGCCATGTATGGCCGCGCTCTGGCTCGGGAAATCTCCACGCAAACCGACGATCATAAGGGTGATTTCTCAGCCCAGCTCGCCAATGTCGCGAAGCAAGGCAACGACTCTCACGCGCCGCCGAACGTATCACTTTATAAATCGACGGGTTCTTCCACCTTCAATCCAGGTAAGGACGGCAAGGCGCAGCCACTCATCAATGACCCGCTGCATCAGTGGGGAATGTCGATTGATCTTTCTTCTTGCATGGGTTGCAACGCCTGTTTAGTCGCCTGCCAATCGGAAAATAACATCCCGATCGTTGGTAAAGAGCAAGTTGCACGCGGTCGTGAAATGCACTGGATCCGAATGGATCGGTATTTCGCGATTCAAAAAGACAATACGTTCGATCAAGATAATCCAGAACTCGTGCCGCAGCCCGTTGCTTGCGTCCAGTGTGAGGCGGCTCCCTGTGAGACCGTTTGCCCGGTGAATGCGACGATTCACACGGAAGACGGTCTGAATGCGATGGCTTATAATCGCTGCATCGGCACTCGCTACTGTGCGAACAACTGTCCTTACAAAGCACGGCGTTTCAATTACTTCGACTACAACAAGCGCAACCCGCTCATTCACAAAAATCTATACAAGGGACCATTCGGCGAGAAAAAAGTCGGTGAGGCGGAGCATCTTCAGAAGAATCCGAACGTCACTGTGCGGATGCGTGGTGTGATGGAAAAATGCACGTATTGCGTCCAGCGTCTCAAAGATGCGGTCATCCGTCAAAAGCGCGGCCAAAAACAAGAAGCACTTGTCGCAGGGAAGCCATCCACCGAGATGCAAGTGACCACGAATACACTTCGGATTCCTGTAGATTCGGTGAAAACCGCTTGTCAAGACGCCTGCCCGGCAGGTGCAATCACTTTCGGAAATCTTCTCGACGAGGAAAAATCCGCGCTCGGTCGCAGCAAGCGCATCGACCGGAATTACGATTTGCTCAATTACATCGGCACGCGTCCACGCACCAGTTATCTGGCCCGCGTCAAGAACCCAAACCCGAAGATGCCAGACGCAAAGTTCATCGGCAAAGCGACCATTAACATGGCTTAATTCGTTTTTCTTATTCGTTTTTCCAATTTTTTAAATTACATGGCTTCCACCACCCATTCCGCCCACGAGACCGAACACACGGGAGTGAAAATCCCGGTGCTTGAGCGCGAAAAGCTTATTCTCAGCGGGCGTTCATATCACTGGATTACGGAGCGAATCTGCGGCGTGGTCGAGAATCGCCAGCCGTTTCTCTGGTGGCTGCTTTTCATTCCGTCGGCATTGATCGCGATGATCGGCGTGGGCGGCGGCTTGACGTATCTCGTCTCGACGGGTGTCGGTGTCTGGGGAATGTCCAACCGAGTTTTCTGGGGTTTTGACATCACGAACTTCGTTTTTTGGATCGGGATTGGTCACGCTGGCACGCTGATTTCTGCGGTGCTTTTCCTGACGCGGCAAAATTGGCGGACGTCGATTAACCGAGCTGCCGAAGCAATGACGATTTTTGCGGTGATATGTGCCGGTATTTTCCCAGCCTTCCACGTGGGTCGAGTTTGGTTCGCTTGGTTCCTTGCGCCAGTGCCGAATGCGAATGCGATTTGGCAAAACTTTAAGTCGCCTCTGTTGTGGGACGTTTTCGCGGTTTCGACCTATTTCACCATTTCATTGATTTTCTGGTATTTAGGAATGGTTCCTGACCTTGCGACGATTCGTGATCGTTGCAAACCTGGCTTGCGAAAAGTTCTCTACGGGATTTTTGCGATGGGTTGGCGCGGTGGAAACCGCCAGTGGAGTCACTATGAAATGGCGTATCTTCTTCTCGCTGCGCTTTCTACTCCGCTTGTTCTCTCGGTGCACTCAGTCGTTTCCTTTGACTTTGCGACTTCCATTGTTCCTGGCTGGCACACGACGATTTTCCCGCCCTACTTCGTCGCTGGCGCAATCTTCGGTGGTTTTGCAATGGTGCTCACGATCATGATTCCTGCTCGTTTCATCTACGGCTTGCATGATTTGATCACCATGAAGCACATCGATAACATGGCGAAGATCATTCTCCTGACAGGAACCATCGTCGGCTACGCCTATTTAATGGAGCTGTTCGTCGCGTTTTACTCGGGTTCGATTTACGAAATGGACGCCTTTAAATTCCGCATCGCCGGTCCGCATTGGTGGGCCTATGCCGCGATGATGTCGCTCAATGTCATTTCGCCGCAAATTTTCTGGTTCAAGGCCTGCCGCGAAAATCTCTGGGTAATTATGGGCGTGGCGATGTGTGTGAATGTCGGGATGTGGTTCGAGCGATTCGTCATCATCGTCACCACGCTGGAACGGATGTTCCTGCCGGGCGATTGGAAAACCTACTCACCGAGCGGTGTCGAGCTCATGACTTTCGTCGGCACGATCGGCCTTTTCCTTGCACTGTTCCTGATGTTCCTGCGCTTCTTGCCCTGCATCAACATCGCTGAGGTAAAATGGACACTTCTTGAGTCCGATCCGCATTTTGACGACAAAGTCGATCATCCAGACCACGGCGTGGTCGTCGAGGCAGCCTATCAAAAAGAGCTCGCTGAGGCGAAATCCTAAAATCTTCCAACTGAAAACTTCTTTCTAAAAGTGAGCACCACCCGCAAACGCGTCTACGGCTATCTTGCCGAGTTCCAGAGCGCATCCGCTCTTTACAAAGCTGCGGAAAAAATTCGCGACGCTGGATTCAAGAAATGGGATTGTTATTCGCCTTACCCGATCCACGGACTGGACGGTGCGATGGGGATGAAGCGCTCGATCCTGCCATGGTTCGTTTTCTTCGGAGGCATGACTGGAACTGCCACCGCGTTTGCGCTCGCTTACTCGACCCAAGTGGTGATTTACCCGACGATTGTGCAGGCGAAACCCGCCAATATTTTCACAGTTCCGGCGTTTTTCCCTATCATGTTCGAGCTGACGATCTTGTTTTCCGGCTTCACGGTTCTGTTCGGCCTGCTCGGCTTGATTCAACTGCCGCGCCTCAATCACCCACTTTTCGCTAGCAAACAATTTCACCGCGCCACCGATGATGGCTTCTTCCTCGCCATCGAAGCTCGCGATTCGAAATTCAGCGCCAATGGCACCCGCGATTTTCTCGCTGAAATCGGTGGTTCCAACATCGAACTTGTCGAAGAAGAAGACTCCTAATTTCTCATGCGATACTTTTTTCTCATTTACGCACTTGTCGCGGTCATCGTCGTCGGAATCTTCGGAATCCGTGGACAGAAATTTTCCAAGCCGCCAGTTCGGATTTTCCCGGACATGGATGAGCAGGATAAAATCCGTGCCCAGAAGCCGGATGCTTTTTTCGCCGATGGTTACGGCGCGCGTTTGCCAGTTGGGCAAACTCAGCCACGCGGTTTCAATGAAGATGGGGTGAAGTCACTGGGTGGGATCTCAGAATACGAATTCGGCGGACAAACCAGTTACTACTACACAGGGCAAATCGGTGATTACTACGGCACTGGAATGCCGGCGGAACTCAATCTCGATCAAAAAGGAGCTGAGGCACTGATCAGTCGCGGCCAAGAACGGTTCGGGATTTATTGCGCCGTTTGCCACGGGAAATCGGGTGATGGCCAAGGAATCACCGGTCAATACGGCGTCCCGGGAATCGCGAATTTTCACCTCGATACTTTCAAGTCAGCCGCTTATCCCGATGGTCGGGTTTTCGAAGTGATCACCAACGGCAAGGGGATGATGGGTGCATACGGCTACAATATCCCCGTCGAAGATCGCT
This sequence comes from Akkermansiaceae bacterium, assembly GCA_031415155.1. GTDB lineage: Bacteria > Verrucomicrobiota > Verrucomicrobiia > Verrucomicrobiales > Akkermansiaceae > Luteolibacter. The sequence continues at coordinate 6,354 of JANORE010000187.1, forward strand.
GGGCGATTATCGCTTATGTCCGCGCGCTCCAAGCCGCTAAGGAGACGACAGCCAAAGCCAACTAACACCTTCTGATTTTACGAAATGTCTCATCATCACGTCACCTCCGCAGACATCGCGATTCACGGCGATCACCTCGACACCTCAAAGGTTTCGAAAGTGAAAACGATTGCCATGGCCGTGGCCGCGATCGGCACGGTCGTCAGTCTTTATTTGCTCTTTGCTGCGCCGGAAAAAATTCGCGGAAGCTTCGCCTATTCTTGGATGTTTGCCTTCTATTTTTTCCTGACACTTTCCATTGGCGGAGTGTTCTGGACGCTTCTTCACAATGTCTCGAACTCGGGGTGGGGGACTTCGGTGCGCCGGACTTTTGAAAACCTCGGATCGACCTTTCCATGGATGTTTCTATTCGGTCTGCCGCTCGCATTTCCGCAAGTGCAACAATACCTTTTTGAATGGATGAACATTCATCGCGAAGCTCACGGTGGTGGCGTGAAGGAGCATCTCCATCACGCGGATCACCTGCTCTATTCCAAGCATTGGTTCATGAATATTCCATTTTGGTATGGCCGCTTTATTTTCTATTTTATCGGTCTCAGCACCGTGATTTTCTTCCTGCGTAAGCTTTCTACTTCGCAAGATACGGATCCGAATCCAGGCACGGCTCGTCTTTTCAAGGCGCGTTATCATTCGAATTACCCGCTGATTGTCTTCGCGCTGACGATCACATTTACTGGCTTCGACTTCTTGATGGGCCAAGACTACAAGTGGTTTTCCACGATGTGGGGCGTCTATCTCTTTGCGGGCACGGCGCTGAACTCTATGGCGGTGATTGTCCTCGTTTGCACGTGGCTAAAAAGCCAAGGCCACTTGAAGCACGTTGTTACCCCAGAACATTTCCACATCATGGGTAAGCTGATGTTCGCCTTCACCACCTTCTGGGCCTACATCGCGTTTTCGCAGTATTTCCTGATCTGGTATGCCAACATCGCCGAAGAAACTTCCTACTTCGCGATTCGTAATACCGGAAATTGGAACGTCGGAATGTATTTCCTCGTCTTCGGTCACTTCGTCGTTCCTTTCGTCGTTCTGCTTCAAGCATGGCTGAAGAAGAATCCGAAAATGCTCTCGATCGTCGCGGTCTACACACTTTGCATGCACGCTCTGGACCACTATTTGATCACGATTCCGGAGCGCGGGATTTCCCTTGGAAATATCAAACCTGAAGTTTTCGGCGACATCCAAGTTTCGATTCCTGGCGCATTTTGGGGCGATATTTTCGCCTTTGTCACCATCGGTGCAGGCTTCATTTTCTTCTTACTGCGTGCGCTCGGGCAACACTCGCTTTACCCGAATCGCGACCCGCGCATCCTCGAATCTGCGAACCTTTCTAACTGATTTTCTCTCTGCACATGGACTCATCCCGCGACAATTTGATTGTTCGTTTCACCACATTCTGGTGGGGCATCGGCACATTCTTGATTTTTGCGCTGATACTCGCATTGATCTGGGTTTTCACGAGCAAGGACACTGTTACGTTGGAAGACGCTGCGGCGAAACCTCGCTATGCGACGAAGGTGAAAATCGATGCTGCTCAAGCGGCGGCTATTTCTCCAGAAGCTCTCCTAGAGGGGATGAAAAAAGTGAGCGCACAGCTTGCGACAAATCCTAAGCCAGTGGCCATCGAGAAGCCCGAGCAACTCGTCCCCGGCAAGCCGAAAGCCGGTGGCGACGCTGCGCCGATCGATCCCGCTGTCCTCGCGGTCGGAAAAGCCCAGTATATGGTTTGCGGTGCTTGCCACGGTCAAAATGGCGAAGGCGGCCCCATTGCTCCGCCGATTGCTGGCTCCGAGTGGGTGACTGGCCCGGCTGAAAATCTCATCCGCATCCAGCTCCGTGGTTTGATCGGTCCGATTTCCGTTGCTGGAAAAGTATACGACATGCCCGGCGGAATGATCAATCAGAGCTACCAAACGGACGACCAGATCGCGGCTGTTCTCACCTACATTCGTAATAGTTTCGGTAATACGGCACCTGCTGTCGCCGCGGCTGAAGTCAAGGCATTGCGTAGCGAAGTCGGGAAACCGCAGGTCACCGCCGCTGAACTCAAGCAACCCTAATTTCGATCTTTCTTTTTTAAAACCAGATGTCTTCTGCCACCTCTACCACTACTGAACAGGACGCCTTGCTCCGCGCGGAGATTGATCGTTCGTTGCGTCACCCGGTGATGTTTTTCATGACGAGCGGTGCTGCGTGGCTCGCGGTTTCGATTGTGTTAGGTATCATCGCCTCGGGAAAGGTTCATCACCCTGGCTTTCTCTGGTCGGAAGGTTGTTCGTGGCTGACTTATGGTCGGGTTTTTCCGGCTCACATGAATGCCCTCATCTATGGCTGGGGATTCCAAGCTGCCTTTGCCGTGATCATCTGGATGATGGCTCGACTTTCTCGTAAGGAATGCACGTCTGCCGGATTGATCCTTGCTGCGGGTCACGTCTGGAATCTGGGCGTCTCGCTCGGTCTCATCGGTATTTTGGCTGGTTTCAGCACCGGAATGCCGTGGATGGAGTTTCCGTTTTTCGTTTGGCCCGTGTTGTTACTGAGCTATTTCGCAATTGTGATTTGGTCGTTCATTCAATTTCGAGTTCGTCCTGAAGGTCATGTCTATATTTCCCAATGGTATATCTTGGCGGCGATGATTTGGTTTCCGTGGGTGTTTATCACGGCGAACACCTTGCTGCATTGTTTGCCGGGGCATCCGGTGATGGGGGCGGGGATCAATGCTTGGTATAAATCTGCGTTGATGTTGCTGTTCTTCACTCCTGTCGCTCTTGGCACGGCTTATTATTTGGTGCCAAAGGTGACAGGTCGTCCGGTCGCGAGTTATTCGATGGCGAAGCTCGGGTTCTGGTCGTTGGCGGTCATTGCGCCATGGGCTGGAATGCAAAAACTCGCTGGCGCACCCATTCCGTATTTCCTGCCTTACTTGGGTGCCGCTGCCACCGTCTTATTCTTCGTGCCAGCCATAGCGGCTGCGATCAATCTTCTCCGCACGATGTATTCATCGCCGGAAACGATGGCGGGTAGTCCCTCACTGCGTTTCACCACTGCAGGAATCGTCGGTTTGGTTTTGTTAGCAGTTGCAGCAGTGATCTTGAATTTACCTGACTCGACCTTGCCGCTCACGCAGTTTTCCATGTCAGGATATGGCTTTGAAATTCTTGCGCTCTATGGATTTTTCAGTTTCGTGATGTTCGGTGCATTTTACTTCATCGTGCCGCGGGTGACTCGCCGTGAGTGGTTGTCCCGTCGTCTGATCTCGATGCACTTTTTGTTCTCGGTCTACGGGATCGTTACGGTCGCTTTGGTTGCTCTGTTTGGTGGCTTACAGCAAGGAATCGGCCAAGAAGAATGGCAGCAATCATGGCAAGGAGCCTCAAACCGTGCTTTCCCTTATGCCGTGGCAACGACGATTGCGTGGTGTTTCATTCTTTTCTCGAACGTCTTCTTTTTCATCCATCTCACCTTGATGTGGTTGCGTCTTGGCCGCCGTAGCTCGCATCCGACATTGTTAGGTTCTGGCCACGGTCATGTGGCCAGTCCACACGGCGCAGAAGGTGACATCGATAATGCAGGTCCAGGAACTCCTTCCGCCGCCGCTGCCGCCGCTCACGCCCACTGACCGAAAATTTCAGATTTTTTCCTAATGAGTTTCCGCACATTCATCCTTGGTCTATCTGCCAGCTTTGGCATCGCTTGGCTATCCATCATCGTCGTGCCATTCATCAAGATGCGACATCTTGAGCCGATCAACCTGACTGAGGCGACCGATGGCGCGACGGGGATTTTCTACCCAAAACGCACGGGCCGGATTGCCAATGGAGCACAGGTCTATGGCGAAAATGGCTGCTATCTTTGCCACACGCAGGTTGTCCGGCCGACCTACGCGGGTAATGATCTGTTTCGTCCGGACTGGGGTGGCTTGAAGTCAGATCCAGATCGTGGCGACACTCGCCGTGAGACCAATGCTTACGATTTCTTCGGTGAAAAATTCGCCCACATCGGAGTTTCTCGGATGGGGCCCGATCTTTCCAATCTCGGTCTCCGCGTCGAATCCATCTATGCAGCGGGTAAAGATCCGTCGGCTTGGTTGTATGCTCATCTCTATAATCCACGCCAAGAACCCGATCGCTGGAAATCCACTTGCCCGTCATTTCGCTTCCTTTTTGAAGAGCGCAAGGCGACAGGAAATACCTCTGCAGATGTTTTGCCAATCCAAGCAAGTGAGGGAATGGAACTTGTCCCTACGGCGGACGCCAGAGCGCTGGTCTCTTATCTTCTGTCACTTAAAAAAGATCAAAAAGTTCCTGCGGTGTTAGATTTCGCACCTGCAAAAAAGAAGGGCTGATGCTCTTGTATTAACCGACTCACTATCTACCTTCAAACATGTCTTCGCCTAATCAAAAACCAGACCTTGAGGACTCGATCAATGTGACCGAGGCCCATGGCCGCGTGGCTCGTGAAGCTGCTGCGTGCGCTCGCGAAAAGCGGCTTTCTGACAACGGGATTGAGCCGATTTCTCTGTGGGCTCTCCTTGCTTGTGGTGTCGCGGTTTTGACCGCCGGTGCAGTTCTTGGGAAAGGTGGGCAACTGTTCTCATACGGTGCGACATTTTCTCCGGGCTACGTTCGCTCTGAAGCTCCTGGTCTTGGCGACAGCGGCCCGCTTCCAAAGGAAGCGCTCGTCGCTTATTCGGCACGCGGTGCTAAAATTTATTCTGCGAAATGCCAAGGTTGCCACGGTGCTGATGCGAAGGGCAATGGCTCGACATTCCCTTCATTGATTGGTTCCAAGTGGGTGATGGGAGAGACCCAACGCTTCGCAATGGTCATTCTTAATGGGCTTCAAGGCCCCATCAGTGATGGTAAATCATACGGCATGATGCCGCCACAAGGAGTCGGAATGACTCCAGAAGATCTCGCTGGAGTGATGACTTATCTGCGAAATAACATGGGTAATACTGTGGGAGATGTCGTCTCGACCGAGCAGGCGAAAACGGCATTAGAAGTATCCACGGCCCGGAAAAAAGCAGGAACTGCCGCTACTACCGAGGAACTCACGGCGGATCATGTAACCATGCTTGCCGGAGAAAAAATTGATCCCAAGACGATGCTGGATCCTATCAAACTGACTCCTGCTAAAGCTCCTTAATTTTATCTCATCTTCGCTTTTCTACCTTTCCCGCAACACGGAATTTATGAGTTCTCACGCTACCACAGATCACGGGCACGATGCCCATCACGACGATCACCATGATCACAATCCTGGATTCCTTTGGAAGTATGTCTTCTCGACGGATCACAAAATGATCGGGATTCAGTATGGCATCACGGCACTGCTTTTCCTCGCGTTCGGTTTCTATCTGATGATGGTGATGCGCTGGAGCATCGCTTACCCACACCAGCCGCTGCCAGAGTGGATGGGCTGGATTTTCACCGACGGCTGGAAGGCTCGTTGGCTACAAGATGGTAAGGTCACAGGTGAAACTTATAATATGTTTGGTGCCATGCATGGGACGATCATGGTGTTCCTAGGGATCGTTCCGTTAGGCTTCGGTGCTTTCGGAAACTATGTCACACCGTTGCAAATCGGAGCCATTGATATGGCATTCCCTCGGCTAAATATGGCTAGCTACTGGATCTATCTTGCGGGTGGCTTGATCATGTGCGGATCGTTTTTTCTCGAATCTGGAGCGGCCAAGTCTGGCTGGACAAATTACTCGCCACTCGCGGGATTTGCCGACGGGCAGGTCGTGAATCAATGGGTTGCCGGGCAGACTCAATGGTTGATCGGACTAGTATGTTTGATCACCTCGTCACTTCTCGGTTCTGTGAATTTCATCACGACGATCATCAATCTTCGTGTTCGTGGAATGACTTGGATGCGGATGCCGTTCTTCGTTTGGGCGATGCTGGTCACGGCCTTCTTGCTTCTTCTCGCGTTCCCGCCACTCGAAGCTGCTGGCATCATGCAGTTGATGGACCGCGTGGGTGGCTCCTCATTCTTCATGCCTTCTGGCTTGTTCACGAAATCGGATGGCTTGGCTGATCTATCTGGTGGCGGGTCACCACTGTTGTTCCAGCATTTATTTTGGTTTCTCGGCCATCCAGAAGTTTATGTGTTGTTACTTCCTGCCTTCGCCTGTGTGAGTGAAATCATTCCTGCCAATACTCGCAAACCGCTGTGGGGCTACAAGTCGATGGTTTATTCCGTGTTGGTTCTCGGATTCCTCTCCTTCATCGTTTGGGCGCACCACATGTATATGACTGGCATGGGCGCTGCGGTTTCTACCTTTTTCCAAACGACGACGGTGCTCATCTCCATCCCGTCCGTGGTCATTATTACGGCGATGTTGATTTCCCTCTGGGGAGGCTCCATCCGTTTTACGCCACCCATGATGTGGGCCTGCGCCTTCATCCCGATGTTCGGAATCGGTGGTCTAACCGGTCTGCCACTGGCCTTCAATCTTGCGGACCTTCACCTGCACGATACTTACTATGTGATCGGTCATTTCCACTATGTCGTCGCACCCGGTATTCTCTTCGGCTTCTTCGCGGGTGTGCTTCATTGGTATCCGAAAATCACCGGTCGCTACATGGGCAAGTTTCTGAATCATCTCCATTTTTGGCCGAGTTTGATATGTATGAATCTTATCTTTTTCCCGATGCTTGTTCAGGGCATGGCTGGCTTCCATCGTCGTTGGTATAATGGTGGCGATGCCTATCTGGATAAAGCGGCGGATCCCACGAACATCTTTGGTAAAACTGTCATCGAATTCATCGACATGAATATCCTGATGTCTAACAGTGCGTGGATCATGGCTATTTTCCAAATCCCTTTCATCATCAATCTCTTCACTTCATGGAAGTTCGGGAAGAAAATCGAAAGCGATAATCCATGGAACGCGACCACACTGGAATGGGCGACACCTACGCCTCCGGGCCATGGCAATTTCCTCAAAGACCCTGTCACCTATCGCGGTCCTTACGAATACAGTCGCCCAGATTGTGATGCGGATTTCCTTCCTCAGTGGATTGAGCCAAAGCACATGGACTCTGCCGACAAGTCGGACTCGAAACACTAAGTCATTATTTTTTAATCGTCTTCCTTCTCTCCAATGGAAATTCCCTACGTTGTAACTCCCCGCAAGGACACTGGTCTCTTCAATTCGAAGATCGCGATCTGGCTGTTCCTTGCTTCCGAAGTGATGCTCTTCGGTGGTTTCTTCTCCGCCTATGTTTTCCTGCGTCTCGGCGCGGATTATCCATGGCCTGAGCGGACGCTGCCTGTTTTACCCGGTTTGATCAATACGTTCGTCCTCATCTTTTCATCCGTCACCGTCGTCTTTGCATGGGCTTCGCTGAAATTACGAAACTGGAGAAATTTCCAGATCTACATGGGGATCACTGTTTTCTGTGCCCTTATTTTCATGGTGCTCAAAGGCGTTGAGTATAACGTAAAATTCCATCACCAAGCACTTCGCCTCAAAG
>JANORE010000188.1:0-1976 GCA_031415155.1 Akkermansiaceae bacterium
TCGCCCGGTTGTGCCGCCCGGATTTTTCCGCCGGGAGTCTCAGGATCTGCATAGCCAACGAAGAAAAGCCCGTGCTTGGCATTTTCTAATAAACCCTGGCGAGCAAAGTTATTTGAAACCGTTTTTTCGGACATCATGCCGCTGGAGAGTGCGTAGATACAGCCAGGAAGAAATGGGATGGGTCCCTTATTTTTTTTGCTTCCAGCTTGTAGCTCCATGTCTTTGAGGAAACGAAAGCCTGATAGATGGCGGCGCGATTTCTCGCAGAAACGATCGTAGACTTGCGTCATTTTGGTGCTCAAGCCACCGATGTAAACGGGCGTGTGCTTCGGGATCAGGCCTTCCGCCTTGAAGCGATGCAACATGCCGAGAACTTCCTGAGTTTTTCCCATGGCGAAGACGGGAATCAACACGGAGCCTTTACGGGCGATGACATTTTTAATCGCTTCGGCCAGGGCATTTTCCTCGGTGCCACGGTCGTAATCCGGCCTGCGCGCTTGCTCGCCACGAGTGGTTTCGACAATCAGTGCATCGACTGGATTTTCGGGGAAAAGGGCACCTTTTTGGAGTGTGCTGTGCTCGAAGTTCACGTCTCCCGTGTAGAAAATCTTTTTTCCATCGCCTTCGATGGTGACGCCGACGGAGCCAAGAATATGGCCGGCATCGTGGAATGTGGCGCGGATGGAGCCGGCAGGATCGAGATCAAATGGCCGCTCGACGTTTCGAGTTTCGAAGGATTCTTCGATTTCATCTAACTCGCGATGCTCGAAAAGCGGATATTCAGCGATGCCGTGCTCGATGCGCTTGGATTGCATGACGTTCACCGAGTTGTGAAGCATCGCACTGGCGAGTTCGGCGGTTTCCGGGGTGAGGAAAACTTTCGCCTGCGGCTGATCATGCAGAAAAACAGGCAATGTGCCGACGTGGTCGAGATGCGAGTGGGTGATGATGATCGAGTCTGCGGAGCCGTATTTCAGGAATTCGTAGTGCGGAACTGCGGAAGATCCTTCGTGTTTCGGGTGCATCCCGGCGTCGAGCACGACTTTGGCTAAGTTCGTTTTCAGTAAATAGGAATTCGCACCGATACCGGCGTGGCGACAGAGACTTTTGAATATCATGAGGAAATGCGGAAATCAAATAACGGTTGCGACCATGGGGACGCATTTGGTGTCTGTCAACCAAGCCCGGAAATATGCAAATGCTAGACTTTTTTTCTGTGGCGAGAAGGCGTGGAAATTTTATCCTCTTTTCGTTTCGGCTCGATTCGTGCTTTCTTCGCTGCAACCAATGACAGACTCAATCAGTAATCCCACCCGTGAGCGGCTTCGACTCGAAGGATTTGATCTCATCGATGAGAGGCTCAAGTATTTACTAGGTTGCTTGGAAGATGCCTTGGTGAGCACGGGTGAGAAGGACTTGTTGCCTTATCTGCCGTGGTCGGGTCGTGAGCCAGAAGCGGGGACCGCGCCGGAGGGACTTCCTCAGCTTTACTCGATCGGGTTCCAATTGCTGAACATGGTCGAGGAGCGAGTGGCGGCGGAAATCCGGCGTGAAAGGGAAAAGGCGCTCGGCGCGGATTCCATCCGTGGCTTGTGGCCGCAGGCTTTACGCGATCTACGAGCGATCGGACTCAATCCAGAACAAATTCTAGAAGTGCTGCAAGACGTGCAAGTGGAGCCAGTTCTCACCGCGCACCCGACGGAAGCCAAGCGCTCAAGTATCCGCGAGCGGCACCGCGCCCTATACTATCAAATGGTGCGTAATGAATTCCCCAAATACACCGAGCGTGAACGCCGCCGCATCCGCGAACGAGTGGTCACCATTTTAGAAACTCTATGGCGCACGGCAGAAATCCACTTCGTCCGGCCTGACATCACGAGTGAGCTGCGAAATGCGACCCATTATTTGCGCGATCTTTTCCCTGCTGCCATCAATCGGCTCGATATGCATTTCACGGAGGCATGGCGAGATGCCGG
>JANORE010000189.1:0-4606 GCA_031415155.1 Akkermansiaceae bacterium
CAACAGGACAGATGCCCACACCCGAGGGGATAATGCGGTTTCTGAGTTCTGCCGGAAAGATCTCGCTCAAGCATTCACTTCAGCTCGTGCTGCGGGGCGTCCTTTTAGCCATGCCATCGTCATGTGTATGGGTTGGGTCAATGATCAAGAAGAAGCTGTATTGCGATTCCGATCCATTTCAGCAAATCTCCGGGCTGCTGCGAAAAAATCAGGGAGTCGTCATTTTAGGCCACTCGTTATTGGCATTTCTTGGCCCTCAGGTTGGCTGACTAACTCGGATATCACACCAGTCAGATCTATTGGTCACATCGCTAGCTATTTCAATAAGGCGAATGATGCAGATGAATTGGGCTACCGCATCATCAGCCCATTACTGTATCATCAGTTGCCGACAGGAATTCCAAAAGATATTCCCATCATTGCTATTGGCCATAGCTTTGGGGCGAGAGCAATCACTCGTGGTGTTTACACGCAACCTCTTTTGGCGCGTCCAGCTAAGCGCGATGTCGATCTTGTCATTTCTTTACAGGCGGCAGTTAGTCTTCGCCGATGGATGCCTGATAAAAATTTGGAGGGAGCTCCTTATGTGATTCCTTCGCCACCTCCACATTATCTTACTTCGTCTAAGTTTGACTGGGGTAACGAAACTGCCTTTTGGGCAATTAATGCAGGACAGAGAAAAGCATCAAAAACAGCTAAAAAATTCCCTGAAATTTTCAATTTTGCGACATGGAATAAGACAGATAATCGACTTGAGGCTGGTGAACTCAATCCAACCAAACCTACAATTATCGATGCGCAAGCCATCGTCTTGGGAGGAAGAAAACCTGATGCTAACGTAAAACCTGATCTTGATGTAGATCCTTACCACCACCAACGGGGCCGCTATAACAAGCCAGAGTCTCGTGATGGCCACAATGACATACTTGATGAAGAAATGGGAGATCTTATTTACAAATTGATATCAACCAACTGAAGCCAGAACAAATAATTCACAGCTTCCGCGCTCTTCGACTCCCACCTAGGAAAAAAGCTTATGACTTTGTTTTACCTTCCCTGCTATGCCTTCCCGTTTCTGAAAAGGCCATTCAGGGCTTGCTCTATCTGCTCGCCGCACTGCTGCCACTCGCAGGGCTAGTCAGTTGTGGTCACTTCGCGGGTAGTGGTTCAGAATCTTCAGCTCCTCCAGGGGAAATATTCGAAAAAGACGAAAATCGCCTAGCGTGCAGCTACCCCGTCAATATCAGCGTCAAAGGAAAGCACCCCCGTCCTCCTGCTTAACGAGGTAAACGGCCAATCGCCCGGCTGTCTCAGCCTCGGCCAAGAACTCACCGATGCAGGATGTAAAGTTTACATCCCTAGATTCTATGGGAATTACAGCCAAGAGATCAGTAAACCACGATAGGTTCCCATCATCTTTTCGCCAGAGTGTCAGTTGTTGCTGGCGGTTTACTCAAGACCGATGTGCTAGGTCAGGTCACATTAGTCGGGTCACATTAGCAGTGCCCAGCGAGAAACGATTCTTGATGCTTTTGAGGCGAGCAGGATGAAGGGTAGTGCCTTTGCTTTAGCCTGCGGCATCAAGATCTACTCCTTTGTGTCTTGGATTCAGAAGCGGCGGCGAGTGCGTGGGGATTACCAATTTATCAATAGACCGAAATAGATGGTTTTTGAAAGTTGCGTTAGCCAAGAGTATACCATGTGCCTTTACCCTTACCCCGCGAACGAGATAGTCACCCGCAACCAAATCGCTCAGGCGTTTTTTGACAGTGTTCCGGTTCGCTTCAGTCGCGTTGACGATGTAGGAAACGCTAATCTGTCCGTGCTCATGCGCCAGATCGATCATCTTGAGCGAGAGTTCAGGCAGCGAGGCTCGCATGATTTTTTCGATTGGAGCCTTTTGCTCCAGCCTGCGTTTTTGCTTCTGGAGGGATTGTAGGAAAAATAGCAACCACGGACTCCAGTCTGCATCATCGGATTTGAGAGTCTTCTGGGTGCGGCGCAGGGCAAGGTAGTAGCTTTCCTTAAACAGTTCCGCAGTCCGCTATAAAAATATAAAAATGGGTCCGCTGGCTTGACCAAGAAACGGCAGATGGCCTCGTCGCCTGCTTGTGAGTGCAGAATGAATTCTGGCTTGCAATGGGTCGGGCTGAGTGCCGGTCAAAAACTTTTTTAGATTTAATTGATGGGATATTGTCGGGAAACTCGCTTTTACCGCTTGATAGGCTGATACACGTCATCTTGGTGTTCGACCTAGCCCAATCCATAAACCCAATGAAACCCAATTACAGAAAAATGAATCATCGCTTGCAGCCCACATGGGCAGCGATCACTGCCACGGCGGCACTCGCCATGACCAGCGTTCAAGCCATCGCCCAAACGGTTGTCGGAAACGTAGGGGTTTATGATGCCCCAGCTAGTTTAGCGGCATCCAATCAATACTCCGTTCGGGTGAGGCCCATTAGCTCCGCCAGTGGCTGGAGAAATGTTTTTACTTTTCAGACCATGGTTCCGCATACCACGGAATCTTCTGCAGATAGTAACAAATACTATGGGAATCTAGCAGGCCGCTCCCACAGTTATGTCAACTTTGAGATGGCGACTGAAGTTGAAGTTGAAATATCTAAAGTAAATGGCACTGCGATAGCCAATAACACCAAGGTATATCCCGCGAGAAAGGTCAAAAATGTCACATTCTCTGATGGTAAAATCAAGTTCACGATGGACCAAGCCAGTAACGTGGCGGTGGATATTGATGCGAAAATGGAAACGAGTAATACCACCCAGTTTTCCTCTAGCCCCATCCATACAATCTCGATTCATGGGAATCCTGTGCTTGCTGATAAGCCCGTAAAAGATGGGGCAGGAGTGCGGATGGTAAGCCCTGGAACCATCCCTCCCTCAAACTTCACTGAAGGAACCCTGTATTTCCGTCCGGGCAAGCATGACCTCGGCGAGAACTTTAAGGTTTACCCCGGAAAGAAATACTACATCCCGGGAGATGCCATTGTTTACGGAGCCTTTAATAATATCGATGATAGTAATCCCACCCGCGACATTGGGAATGCGATCAATGTCCGTATTTTCGGGCACGGCACGATTTCCGGCGAAAAGATAAAACATTGGGAGCTGGAGTTGATTGATGGCTTGCCAGTGAGTGCTGCCGAAAAAAAAGCGAATTCCATCAGATACACAATGCTGCAAAACATCAGCTACAAGAAGCGAGCCATTGAGATTGCCTATTGCAGAAATTCTAAAATAGAAGGTATCACCATTGCGAATCCTGCCAATAACTCGATCAGCATGCACAATCCGGGATATGACACGACTAACACGAGTGTCGTCTCGCGTGTGAAAATTTTTGCTTGGCGGGTGAATAGTGATGGTGGTGGTTGCTCAGACAACAGTGATATTAACCATTGCTTCTACCGCACACAGGATGATGGGCTGTATCCGGGCGGCAAAAACATTAGCGAAATGGTGATGTGGTCGGACTCACATGGAGCGAACTTACGCCTCTCCTCTTCCGCTATGCCTAGCGGGAGGACGCTCGTGCTTAAAGATATCGACTTTATTTTCAGGCGTAACTTATTTTGGAGCTCGTCCGCTCCGATTGAGTTACCTGGAGACTCAGATGGTGACCAAGGGAATGGTATTATATTTTCCAATATTAACGTATCGGACCCAAATCCCACGCAGGCTCCCATTAATATTAAAAAACACAAGCCAGGATCCTTCTCGGGCGCTCGCTTTGAAAATATGACCATTGCGAATGGCTCAATCAAAAATACGCTATCCACAGAAAATGGCGGATCTATCAGCAATCTTACATTTCATAATCTTAAGATTGGTGGCACCGTCGTAAATTCAGGCAATTGGCTGAATTACTTCACGATATCTGGGAATGTTTCCGGCATCAACTTCACAAGTGATAGCGGCGGAATACTTACCAACAGTTGGTCATTTACTACCTTACCTGTTACCGGAACACCCGCCAATGTGATGGATGGTAATCTCATTACCCGCTGGGATACAGGGACGCCGCAGACGAATGGACAGTATTTTCAAGTCGATCTAAGTTCCGTCCAATCCATCAATAAAATCGTGATGGATAATACGGGTTCAGCCGATGATTACCCAAGAGGTTACAAGGTTGATGTATCTACGGATGGGAGTTCTTGGTTTAACGTCGCGACTCAAACAGCAAACACCGTAAGCGGAGCCATCGCAGTCAACTTCCCAGCTCAATCCGCCCGATATGTCCGTGTGACTCAGACTGGAAGTCACGCCTCTTGGTATTGGAGTATTCACGAATTCAACGTGTATGGTGGCGCGGGCACCAGCAATCCATGGCAGACTTCGAATATTGGTGGAGGCACAGGAGCATCTAATTTAAGTGGTTCTACATGGACCTTAAATAACACGAGTGGTGATATCTTCGGTAGCTCAGACCGCTATCAATACGTTCACCAGAATATCTCAGGAAACTGCACCATTACTGCGGAAGTTGCTTCCGTGACCAATAGCAGTGTCTTTGCTAAAGGTGGGGTGATGATCCGTGAGAATACAAACGCCAATGCTCAAAACGCATTCATGTGTGTTTCTG
>JANORE010000190.1:0-5933 GCA_031415155.1 Akkermansiaceae bacterium
CACTTGGTCTGCAACAATGCTCTCAAATGAAAAAGCCGTGGAGTGGGCACGATGAGGCGCAGACCGGGCACATCCGCCGTGGTGATAAAGTAGGACGCACGGCGATCTAACCAGGCTGCTGGTGAGGGACCCGCGGGATTGATGCGGTGCAGCCAAGATTCGAGATTAGTAACGCCATCACCATTTGGATCAGCATTGGTCAGCGCGGCGCTTGCTGTTAGTCCATGGGCACTCATCCACTGTGCAAAGGTCGTGCCGTCGTCATCGCCGATTTTGACAGTCAAATTGGGTCCACCAAAAAAAGTTGTCCCGCTGGGGTTGCCGGAAAAATGGATCGTTATTTCTTCGAGACTCTCGGCGGTCGTATTATTGACTAATGGAAAGCGCAATTCTGCTTTGCCCGTGCTCGCTGGAATGGTGATTTGCCCCGTGGAACTGTTGTTAGGGTAGGTATAATCGGAAGTCGGAGTTGCAGAGCCGCCGGTGAATTCATAGTTCAACGTCATGTTGGCATCTGGGCTATCCACGGTAAGATTCACTACCGCCTCTGCGATAGACTCACTGAAGACAGGTGCAGATTTACGTATCTCTGGGTATTCATAAATCTCAATGTCATCGATTTGAAAGCGCCGATATTGCGTAGCAGAGGTCCGTGTTATTCTTACTTCAGTGAGATTCGAGAATGTGTTCCCAAATAAGATAACGGTTCCAGAAAAATCCACCGAGCTCGTCAAGTTCACGGTGGCAACGTTCGTGGCGTCTCGATATGCTTTCACTTGCACTTGTGCAGATGCACCCGATTCACTAGGCAAAAGTTTAAAGGATTCTAGATCAAAGCGGAGGCCATTACGACGTCTGATATACATCATATCGTTGTCGCCTAACATGCAAGGCTCCACAGCCTTCGATCCCGTGTAGCGTGTCGTCGCCGATGGTGGATAGACGACAAATGTGTTACCACTCGAAGTTTGGGTAGAAGTATCGATGACAATCCCTTGCTCTTGATAGCCCGCAACAACCGCTGGGGCCCACCCATGCGTCCAGATGGGGTCGAGCGTGCTGTAGTTCTGATTTTCAAAACGCATCCTGGAAATACCTGCCTGCACGGTGAGCGGTCCAGAAAAGAGAAATGCTACCATCATCGCCAGCACCGCCACCGCGCTGCGCCGCAGTAAAATCAGCAGACCGACACCACCGATGAGTCCCGCCAAGACGGAAGACTCAGGGATGACCGCAGCCTCGGTTGAAGGTGCAGGCGTAGCTCTCGATTCAAAAGCAGCAGCGGCGGGAAGTGTCGCCATCACAGCGACGGGAATCATCAAATGGGTCAGGAATTTAAGTTTCATAAGAAGTGGAAAGCCAGTGGCGGCCCATCCCTTCATGAACGATTTCCTGCGTAGGGTTTCCGCGGAGGTGAAAAAACTTTCACCCCTAGCGAATTTTGTCTGTTAGGCCTCTAAGCCATTTAGGCTGGCGGATGGAATCCGCCGCCACGTAGCGTTTGCAAGAGTGCCCGCAGCTCGTCTTCCACTTCACTCGGATCGCTCACGGTTTGGGAAATTTCGTGATGTAGGAAATGGCTGAAGCGTTTGCGTAGCTTGAAAACTGCAGACTTCACCGCGCTTTCGCTGATTGCCAAAGCCGCCGCCGTGTCTGCGTAAGAAGGCGCATCAGTTCCTTGCAGCAGATAGACTTTCAGTGACTCCCAACGTTCCGGTTGCTCGGCCAGCTCATACTCGCGGCGCAAGCGGCCATTCACCCGGGCGATGATCGTTTCCACCCAACGCCGATCATAAGCAAGCTCTGGCGTCTCGTCATCGCGTGGTTCGTAGGCTTGGCGCAGCCCTGGCTCCAGCGAGTCCAAGGAAATCGGCACCACTCCGCTGCCGCGCCGCTGCGTCATTCCACGACGCCATTCGTTCAGCAAAAAGTGTTTCAACGCTCCGATCAACCACGAGCGAAATCTACCTTTCTCCGGTGAGACATCGGCGAATGACTCTGCCGACAGCAGTCGAAAGAAAAACTCCTGCGTCAGATCCTCCGCCTCGTGCAGCGAGTAGCCTTCCCGCCGGACAAAGGCAAAAATTGGCGGCAAATACGCTCGGCACAGCTTTTCCAATGCCGCTCCCGAAGCGGGATTTTTGATTCCCGCGGCGAGGATGACGCTCCACTGCGTCGTCTCGAATGCTCCACCTCCTTTCGGGGAGGGAGAATTGGCAGGCGGAGAATCGGGCGCGTCACTCATCGTCTGGGTAAATTGTTCACCCGATTCAAAAATTTCAACTCCTGTGAAGCACCGCTGCAAAAAATACATTTTTCCAGAAACTTCCGCCGCAAAATCTTTCTGAATGAGATGACGGCCCATGCGGCGTCATTTACATCATGAAATCAAAACATCGCTTCCTCATCATCGCTTGCACCAGTTTCTTGCTGGCTGCTCAACAGTCACAGGCCGTCGTCGTCATCGATAATCTCGCCGTCGGCACGCAGTCATTTGCCGCCTCCCTCAGCGGCCCGACGGCTGTGAGTTTTTTCAGCGGCCCCTTCAATGATCGCGAAGTCGCCTTCTCATTTACCACCGGCCCAGATGCTTCAGCTCTCACCGAACTCGCCTTCGTCGCAAGTATGGGCAACCCTTTACGCGATCCGATCCAGCTGACTTTGAGCACAGGAGCCACTGTGCCTGGCGGCGTCGATCCAGTCATCATCGGCAGCGTCACACCCGCCACCTCACCAACGACTCAGATCCTGAGCGTTTCTCCAACCATCCCGCTGGCATTGGATGTCAACACACTTTATTGGATCCACTTCACGGTCCCGACGGGCGGCGCGATTTACTCGACATCAAATAGCAATGCGCCAACGGCGGCTCCGGGCTGGGCTCTAGGAAATACCTGGTTCAGCACCCCCAGCTCAGGTTGGAGCGATTTGACCTCCGGCCCCGTGGCGAGAATCCGCCTCAGTGTAGAGCCTGTTCCTGAACCTACTGCAGCGCTCCTCGGCGGACTAGGATGCCTGACACTTCTCAAAAGGAGGCGGTCATAAATTCAACCATTCAGGCAACTCGAGCACTTCTGCGTGCCGCACCGCCACCACTACTGGTTGGATCAAATTTTTCCACTGCCGCGATGGCAGAATGAATCAGACAAAACGTAAAATATAATTCATCATGATACAAAAATACAAAAAGATAGGTCTAGCGGCGGCATGGGCGTTGCTCGGCATTAGCACTTCTGAGGCAGCAGTTACGCTGACATTTCAACAAGTGGGGGCTAATGTAACTGCGACTTGGAGCGGAACCTACGACCTCCCGACTGGTGGAGTTGATGTGACCAATCCAGTTGGCGCGTATGTCGATGGAGAGCGTGCCTATGGTTTTGGGGGAGGGATTTATTCGCAGTTTACTGGCGCTGGTGCACATGGTCTGTCGGATCTTGATAGCTTGCTTGCTGTCGGATATGTTGGCGACACCTTTGGATATAGTCGGGGAACTCTAGCTGCGCCAACGGGCGCCAGCGGAGTATACGCTCCCGAAGGAACCATGACATTTGGAAATACGACACTCACCGCCATGGGTGCCGCATCCCTGAACAACTTCCTCGCATTCACGGGAACCGGCAGCATCAATGGTAGTCGCGAAATCAGACTGCAAACTGCCGCTGTTCCTGAGCCTTCTACAAGTCTTCTTGCCGCATTCGCCGGAATAGCATTCACCCTTCGCCGTCGTAAGTAGATCCATGATTTCGGATTAGGGCTTTGTAAGCGTCCTATGGAGCGCGTCTTGGCATCAATGTCGTAGGTTGCGGACTTACGACATTGATGACGACGCTGTCTCTTCGAGGCGTGGTTTGCCTATCACTCTGCCCAACCCAGCAATCCCCTGCTCCCTCCGCAGTCGAAAGATTCCTAGTGGTCATTCACGCTCAAAATGTTGGGTGATGTTGTCACGTCCCTCCGCGATGAAAAAGAAAGGCACCGCGAATCTAGCGAATCCGGCGAATCTTGAAGATGATCCATCCCGCAGTCGCAAAACATGAGCTTCATCATTTTGAGGATTCGCCGGATTCGCTAGATTCGCGGTGCCTCAATTCTTTGAATCCGGCAGTCACCCAGTTGCGTGTTCCAACCGTCAAAATGAATTTGACGAAACACGAGCTGGATCGTCACTGGAACATCAGTGTTTCCCGTAGACGGCTGCGGGATCGAAGGATTTTTCTCCCCCCACTTGCTCCAGCTTTGCTCCCGCGCCGTCTTTCCCGACTACGACTTTTCGGTAGAAACAAGAATTTCTCCCAGTGTGGCAGGCTCCCGCGCCGATTTGTTCGACGACTAAAATGAGCGCGTCTTGGTCGCAATCCGTTCGGATTTCCACGATCCGCTGAGTGTGTCCGGATGTCGCTCCTTTGTGCCAATATTCTTTCCGCGAACGCGACCAGTAGACGGCCTCGCCGATCTCCAACGTCCGTCGCAGCGATTCCACATTCATATAGGCCAACATCAGCGGCTCATTCGTCGTCGCATCAATCGCCATCGCCGCGATCAGGCCATCCGCGTCAAATTTTGGGGAAAAATCCGCTCCTTCTTCAATTTCCACTTTCCCACCGCGAGGAGCAAACACGTTCTCTAAATTCATCAGAGAACGGTGAAACGGCTCTTCTCGCATGTCCAGCGTCGATCACGATGACGCAACTTCTTCACGGCTCCGCCGCTTCGCGAATGGCTTCCAGCTCTTCCCAGCGGGTGTAAAGCTTCGCCACTTTTTCCTTCGCTGCATCCATTTTTTCTACGAATTCTGGGATTTCTGTGAAGCGTTTGGCCTGGAAATCTGGATCGTGCAACAGTGCCTCAATCCCTTCGATTTCTCGCTCGATGCCGAGGATGGAGGTCTCCATTCCTTCCAGTTCGTTCCTCTCATTGAAGGTCAGCTTACGGCCTTTTTTCGCGACAGGCTGGGCAGAAGCTGCCTTTTGTCGGGCGGCGGCATCCTTGGCGGCAGCCTGGGCCAAGGCACGTTGTGAAGCTTCGCGAGCCTGCCGTTTTTCCAGATAATACGAATAATTCCCCGCCTGCACGGCGATGCCATCATCCTCGAAGGCGATGATCTGATCGCAGATCCGGTCGAGGAAATAGCGATCGTGAGAAACTACGATCACCGTACCATCAAACACCGCGAGCGCTTCTTCTAGCATCCGCAACGAGGGCAAATCGAGATCGTTCGTCGGCTCATCCAGCACGATGACATTTCCGCCATTTTTGAGAACTTTGGCCAACATCAGCCGCGCCCGCTCGCCACCAGATAGTAGATCCACGCGCTCGTTGATGCGTTTATCATCGAAGAGAAATCGCCGGAGATAGTTCCGCGCGCCCAGCGATTGATTCCCAAACATCAGCTTCTCATTACCGTCGGAAATTTCATCCAGCAGCGATCCGGTGCCGTCGAGCTGCATCCGAGTCTGGTCGATGTAGTTCACCTTCACCCGCTTACCGGTGACGGCAGTTCCTTCCGTAGGCTCGAGTTGCCCCAGACAAAGCTTGAGTAAAGTCGTCTTGCCCACACCATTCCGCCCGACGATGCCCGTGCACTGGCCGGGCCGCAGGCTGAGAGTGAGATTCCGGAATAACCAACGTGGCGATGCAGCCGAACCCACATTGACGCCTGTGCCTTCCAGTTCCACCACGATGTTTCCCAAGTCCGGCGCAGGCGGGATGAGGAGGTCCATTTCCCGCTCCTCAGGCGGTGCTTCCATGCCATCGATTTCGTAAAACTTATCTAACCGACTGCGCGATTTCGTACCACGAGCTTTCACCCCAGAACGCACCCATTCCAGCTCCTCACGGAGAAATCGCTGGCGGCGGCGCTCCGTCTGGCCAGCGATTTGCTGGCGGATTGCCTTGGATTCCAGAAACGCCGTATAATTTCCCGGATGGGAAAA
>JANORE010000191.1:0-9213 GCA_031415155.1 Akkermansiaceae bacterium
GACCTACGGCGACGAAAACGAAGCCCGCCAGTCGGACAAAAAGAAGATCATCATCCTCGGCGGCGGACCTAACCGCATCGGCCAGGGCATCGAGTTCGACTACTGCTGCGTCCACGCCGCCTTCGCCCTCAAGGAACTCGGCTACGAGACCATCATGGTCAACTCGAACCCCGAGACCGTCTCGACCGACTACGACACGTCCGACAAACTCTTCTTCGAGCCGCTCACGTTAGAAGACGTCCTCAACATCTGCGATCAGGAACAACCCTACGGCGTCATCGTCCAGTTCGGCGGCCAAACCCCGCTCAACCTCGCTGCCGACCTCGAACGCCACGGCGTCCCGATCATCGGCACCTCGCCGAAATCCATCGAACAAGCCGAAGACCGCAAGTTCTTCTCCGCCCTGCTAGACAGGCTCAACCTCAAACAAGCCGAAGCCGGCACCGCCACCAACGAAGCCGAAGCCATCGTCATCGCCAACCGCATCACCTACCCGGTGTTAGTCCGCCCTTCCTTCGTGTTAGGCGGTCGTGGGATGATGATCGTTTACAACGACACCGAGCTTTCCCGCTACATGCGTGAAGCTGTCATCGCCTCGCCCGAGCGCCCCGTCCTCGTGGACCGTTTCCTCGACAACGCGACTGAAGTGGACGTGGATTGCATTTCAGATGGAGAGACATCCGTGGTCGGCGCGATCATGGAGCACATCGAGCAAGCGGGGATTCATTCCGGCGACTCCGCCTGTGTCATCCCGTCATTTTCTCTATCCGATTCGATCAAAGCGGAAATCACTCGCGCTGCCATTGATCTGGCTCGCGAGCTGAAAGTCATCGGCCTCATGAACATCCAGTTCGCGGTGAAGGATGAGCAACTCTACGTGATCGAGGTGAATCCGCGTGCTTCACGGACGGTGCCATTCGTCAGCAAGGCCACCGGAGTTTCCCTCGCCAAGCTCGCGGCGAAGGTCATGGTCGGTGAAAAACTCAAGAATCTTGGTTATACCCAGACCATTGTCCCTCCGCATTTCTCGGTGAAAGAAGCGGTCTTCCCGTGGAACCGTTTCCCTGGCATCGACATCGTTCTCGGCCCGGAAATGAAATCCACCGGCGAGGTGATGGGTATCGATGCGGACTGGGGCATGGCCTACGCGAAATCCCAGATCAGCGCCTTCAATCCACTACCGACTGAGGGCAACGTCTTCCTTTCCGTGGCAGATCGCGACAAGGATCGCGCGGTCTTAGTCGCTCGTGGGCTGACCGATCTCTGCTTTAAAATTTATTCTACCGGTGGCACTCACGCTCGTCTCATCGCAGAAGGAATCCCTTGCCAGCGAGTTTATAAACTCGCCGAGCAAGCTCGCCCCAACGTCATCGACATGATGAAAAACCGTGAGATCCACTTCGTCATCAACACGCCAAGCGATCACGAGGCCCGCGCCGATGAAGTCCAGATCCGCGCGACTGCCATCGCCCAGAAAATTTCCCACGCGACGAATCTTTCCGCTGCTGAGGCTACTGTGAAAGCCATCCGATCGTTGAAGACATTGGATTTCCAAGTGAAAAGCATCCAAGAGTATCACGCTTGAAATAGGACCGAACTCATCTCCTTGCTTGGCGGATGAGCGATCCCACGCTTTGCTGTCGCCGTGCTCGCCAAACGAATCATTCCCTGCCTTGATGTCACCGATGGCCGTGTCGTCAAGGGCATCAATTTCGTCGATCTCATCGATGCGGGTGATCCCGTAGAATGTGCGATCGCTTACAACGCGCAACAGGCCGACGAGCTCGTATTTCTCGACATCACTGCTTCTTCCGACAAGCGCAATACGATGGTCGATGTGGTTCGTCGTACGGCGGAAAAATGTTTCATTCCACTCACCGTGGGCGGCGGAATCCGCTCCGTAGAAAACATGCGGGAAATGCTACTCGCCGGAGCCGACAAAGTCGGAATCAACACCTCCGCCGTGACGAATCCCAAGCTCATCGATGAAGGCGCGAAGGCATTCGGCAGTCAGTGCATTGTCGTAGCCATCGATGCAAAACGCGAAGGTCCCGGAAAATGGGGCGTCTATACTCACGGTGGCCGCACGCCGGTGGGACTCGATGTCGTGGAATGGGCGAAGGAAGTCTGGCGGCGTGGCGCGGGCGAAATTCTTCTCACCAGCATGGACTCTGACGGCACCCAAGCGGGTTATGACATTGAGCTAACCGCCGCAGTTTCCTCCGCCATCGGCATTCCTGTCATCGCGAGTGGCGGGGCGGGAAATCTCGATCACATGGTGAATGTGTTAGAAGCAGGAAAAGCGGATGCGGTTCTCGCCGCCAGCATTTTCCACTTCGGAAAATACACGGTCGCTCAGGCCAAGCAGCACTTCGCGGAACACGGAATTCCCGTGAGACCGATGGTTGGCTGAACGCATACTGCCGTGCTTCATATTTTATGGAAACCGTTGAGCTGGATTGCCCCGTTGGGGCAATTCATTGAGCGACGGCATCATTTCTACAAATTATCATGCGCGGCAGTATAGAATCACTTCAGCCAGATCGACTTAAGATACGGTTCATCGGTGAAATCTGCTGGCATGTTCGAATGGCGTGCACTCATCGGACGAGATATCGCGCCTCGCAGTTGTTTCTGGAAATCGTTGAGACCTAGATTCCGGCAATTGGTTGAGCAAAGTAGCCAGCCATCCGGCGCGAGCACATTGACGGCCAATGCTGCCAGCTCGCCGAAGTTTTCTTCCACA
Organism: Akkermansiaceae bacterium; assembly: GCA_031415155.1. GTDB lineage: Bacteria > Verrucomicrobiota > Verrucomicrobiia > Verrucomicrobiales > Akkermansiaceae > Luteolibacter. Next base: position 2,747 of record JANORE010000191.1, read on the forward strand.
CGGAAGACTTTCCCTTTTTCGTCACGGGAAAACGTCGGCGGATCAAGGATGATTCCATCAAACTGACGACCTTGTTTCGCGAAGCGGCGCAGCCAATGAAACGTGTCGCCTTTGCAAAAATGGTGCGACGTAGGGTCGAATTGGTTGTGCGTGAAATTCCGTTTCGCCCAATCGAGATAGGGTTGCGAGAGATCCAGCGTCGTTGTTTCTGCCCCGGCCATCGCGGCTGCGACTGAGAATGCTCCGGTGTAGGCAAAGGTGTTTAGTAAACGCAGTCCGGGAGCCATCAGCTTGCGGACTTCCGCGCGGTTGTCCCGTTGATCGAGGAAAATCCCTTGCGAGTAGCCCGATTGAAATGAGATCTCTGAGGCCACGCCATTTTCCAAAATGAGAAAGGGTGCGGTCACTTCTGGACCTGCTAGATGAATCGGCGATTCTTTCTGGTGCTGATCCAGCCGTTTCCAGTAACAGGAAACTCCTTGATCGCGAATCCATTCCCGGACTTGTGGCGCAAGGTGATAGCTCGTGGTGGAGACCAGCCAATGGCTTGCGTAAGTCTCAAGAATCAGCCCCGGCAAACCATCACCATTGCCGTCTATCAGCCGAACTGCATTCGTCGAGGAGTCGAGAAGCCCCACCCGTTTCGCGACGGCGTTTTGGAGAAGTTGCTGCATGAAAATCGGACCGGCTTAGTGCCCCTGTGGCTTCTGGCGTGGCTCCCAATCTTTCCGCGAACGTGAGCGAACGGAGAGGATCACTGGGATGCCCGGTGCAAGGTGAGCGGCGCGGTAGCGATTGACGATGTAGGACTCGTAGCTGTTCGCCATGAGTCGCTTGTCGTTGACGAAGAGGACGATGGTGGGCACCGGGATGACGCTGTATTTCTCCTCTACGGCGGCAGTGGCATAGTAGAGCTTGAGACGTTTGCGGAGCTTGCCATCGATCGGTGGTGGCGTGGCTTCGAAGGCGGCTTGGAGGATCCGATTGAGCTGGCCGGTGCCGGGGATATTTTGTGCGCCTTTCCGGATTTTGAGTGACTCCCTGAGGACGTGATCCACTGAGCCACCCGTCTTCGCGGAGCAGGCGACGAATGGCGCGTAGTGAAGGAAAAATAATTCTTTGCGAACGTGTTCCGTGGCTTCTTCTAACCGCGCCGAGCGATTCGCTCCGGGATGGAAGAGATCGAATTTATTGAGCACGATCAGGCACGGTTTTTTCTCCTCCATGATGAGTTGAGCGATCTTACGATCCATGGAAGTGATGCCAGCAGCGAGATCGATGACGAGCACGCAGAGATCCGCGCGGCGGACTGCCTTCTCGGTCCGCATCGCGGAAAAAACTTCCACGGAGTTGTCGCGCTTGGCTCGTGGACGGAGGCCAGCCGTGTCGATGAGGGTGAAATTTTCGCCTTCAAATGTATAAGGTAAATCGACCGCGTCACGCGTGGTTCCGGCGATGTCGGAGACGATGGTGCGTTCATCTTTGAGGATCGCATTGACGAGAGAGGATTTTCCTGCATTCGGCTTACCGACGATGGCGAGCTTGATACCTATTTTTTCAGCGACCACGGCTTCCGCCTCGGTTTCTGAGACAAGCGGGGCGATGACCGCATCGATTTCATCACAGAGATGGCCGAAATTTCGACCATGCTCGGCGGAAACAAAAACGCTATTACCCAGACCGAGACGGGTGAAATCCGAGTGCGAATTTTCGTGTTTGTCATCGTCCACCTTATTGATGACGAGGAGCACAGGTGGCTTGGCCTTGCGGAGTTTTTGCGCGAGTGCTTGATCGGTCGCGGTGAGACCGACGTGGGCATCAACGACGAAAAGAATGAGGTCCGCCGTTTGCATGGCGATGTCCGCCTCGATGGTGACTTGCTCGTCGAAGCCATCGTCGATGTTTCCGCCGATGCCGCCGGTGTCGATGAGTGTGCAAGCGACTTGCGTGGCCTGTGAAGGCGCGGCAATGCGGTCACGGGTGACGCCTGGTTGATCGTGGACGATCGCGATTTTCCGCCCGGCAAGGCGGTTGAAGAGAGCAGATTTCCCGACATTGGGGCGTCCGACGATGGCGACAGTAGGCATGGGAAAGGGATAAAAGGTGAGAAACTCTGAAAAGGCAAGATCGGAGGTTTTTTCCTCTTGCCAAAGAAAAACCCCGCCGTTGCGGGCGGGGTTTATTACCGAATTGGAATGGCGGAGCGGACGGGGCTCGAACCCGCGACCTCCAACGTGACAGGCTGGCGCTCTAACCAACTGAGCTACCGCTCCATGTCCCGTTCGGGTGCGGGACGCTATTTAGCTGACCTCGACAGCGCAATACCTTTTTTAGCTTTTCTCAATTTTTTTCAGCCTGCTACGTCTTTCAGGAAAATACTTCGGCAAAGGCTTCTAACGAAGCTGAATCTTCGACCGAATAAACCGTCACGTTCTTGTCAATTTTTGAAACGAGACCAGCGATGACCTTACTGGGACCCAGTTCGAGGAAAGTACGATGCCCCATGGCGATGAGCGCAAGGATGGATTCCGTCCAGCGCACCGAGCCAGTTACCTGCTTTTCTAGCATCGTCCGAATTTCCGCAGAAGATGAAACGGCCTTCGCGCCGAAATTACAAACGACTGGCATGGATGGCGACTGGATGGAAACCCCAGCCAGTTCGGCAGCGAGCTTGACTTGAGCACTCTGCATCAAGCGTGAATGATACGCTCCGGCGACGTTGAGCTTGATCGCGCGGCGAATACCGAAATCTTTCGCTTGGGTGATGGCGGTATCAATGCCAGCAGTCGTCCCGGAAATCACGATTTGGCCGGGCGCGTTGAGATTGGCAACATCGACGTCTGCGGCCACAGCGAGCGCGCGGACTTGAGCCTCTTCGCCGCCGATCATGGCTGCCATCGCACCTTCGGTCGCCAGGCAAGCGGCTTCCATGAATTCCCCCCGACGAGCGACTAGCCGGAGTCCATCCTCGAAGGAGAAACTTCCCGCAGCCGCATGAGCGGTGAACTCTCCCAGTGAAAGTCCAGCCGCCGCGACAGGTGTTAGATTTGGCAATCGTTCACGAATCATCGCGAGTGCCATCAAGCCGTGGAGGTAAAGAGCTGGTTGGCAGCGTGAGGTTTTCGTGAGTTCCTCATCTGGTCCATCCAGCATGATTTCTGATAGAGAGAACCCAAGAGTCTTGTCAGCCAGCGCTGCCATGCTGCGGGCGGTGGCCGAGGTTTCCACCCAGTCTTTGCCCATGCCGACTTTTTGCGCCCCTTGCCCGGAAAATAAAATGACTATTTCACTCATGTCCGGCAAGTTTTAGGGAAATCTCTTCGACGAGGAAAGGGAAACTGTCCCTCGCCGTCTAGATTCTTGGATTATTTCACCGTCATGACACCTTGCATCATGCCAAAGTGGCCTGGGAAAGAGCAGAGAAATGGATAAGCACCTGCTTCAGTCGGAGTGAATGTGATGGTGTCTGTTTCGCCAGGGCCCAGCATTTTAGAGTGGGCCAGGATCATTTTTGCCATCTCCGGCTCGGCAGGAATGTAAGCTTTATCTTTTGCGGTCATCGCCTTCATGGCGAAGTCACTGACGACGGTTCCCGGCTTGAGGATCACGATATTGTGGCCCATCGCTTCGATTGGAAGTTTTCCGGTATTTTTGAGTGTCAGACTCACAGGTGTGCCGACAGTCGCATCGAACGCCTTGGTGTTATAAGTCATGGTGTCGCCACAAATGATTTCGACTTTAACAGGATCTGCTGCGAAGACTGCTGGAGTCAGGACAAGAGCGGAGATGAGAAGGGAAATGTGTTTTTTCATCATATTTAGTATCAGTTACGCGGTAACGGTTAGTCACGTTTCAGAGCGATGCAACTTTTTAAAAGCAGACAAAAAAAACCGCACTCGGTGAAGAATGCGGTTTTTAAAAATGAGAGGTAATCCCAGTCGGCAAATTAGCGCTTGGAGAACTGGAAACGAGCGCGAGCACCTGGCTGACCAGGCTTTTTCCGTTCCTTCATCCGTGGGTCACGAGTGAGGAAACCGAGCGGCTTAATCACCTTGCGATTTTCTGGATCCACTAGGGTCAGCGAACGTGAAATAGCATGGCGGATCGCGATGGCTTGAGCTTGTTTGCCACCGCCTTTGACGACGACATTTAGATCGAACTTGTTCGAGAGTGAAAGCGCCAAGAATGGAGCAAGCACGGCATTTTGGAGCTCTAGAGTCGGAAGATATTCTTCGAAGCTACGAGTATTGATGATGATTTGGCCGGTGCCTTCGGTCATCCAGACGCGGGCAACTGCGGTTTTGCGGCGACCCGTGGCGCTCTTAGTAGTAGTGGCGGTCATTATAAGAAATATGAAAATTAACGGACAGCGTGAGCAACGGGTGCTTGGGCTTCGTGTGGATGAGATTCACCCGCATACACCTTGAGTTTGCCGAATTGGGCGCGGCCAAGGCGGGTCTTAGGAATCATTCCCCAAACGGCACGCTCGACGAGGAGAATGGGACGACGCTCACGAACAATACGTGGAGTTTCGACTTTCTGTCCACCCACGTAGCCTGAGAAACGAGTGTAGATTTTAGAAATTTCCTTAGTGCCAGTGAGAACAACTTGGTCTGCGTTGATGACGACGACAAAATCGCCAGTATCAACGTGAGAGGTGAAAATAGGCTTGTGCTTGCCACGGAGGAGGCGTGCTGCCTCCACGGCGACTTGGCCGAGGATTTTGCCCTTGGCATCAATCACATACCACTTGCGCTCGACTTCATGCGGCTTGGCGGAAAACGTCTTCATGTGCTTAAATAAGAAATGGCTTCGAACACAGCTTGTGTGCGAAGGGATCGGGAAACTACGGACCAGTTTTCTAGGTGTCAACCCGGAAATCTGAGGAAAATTTACGGGTGCCTGTTTGCGGCTCGTTCAAACAAACGATAGAACTTTGCTTAAGCAGCATAGAACAGCAAGCCACGAAAAATCTGTTCAGGAAAAGTCAGAATCCACTGTTAAAGAGAAAAGCTTGCGCGGACACGGGCGATTTCTTGTTTCTTGAATCTTATTTTCGTAATGATTGAATCCGCGACGTGAATCATTTCTACAATTTGTTTGCGGTGTTGCTACTTGGTGCCTGCGCGGGCTCGCATGAGCCGTTGGTGGTGAAACAATTTTCACTCCGTGATCAGGTGCAAAGCGTCAATGATGAACCCATGATCGCGATGGAAAAAGCTCGTCGACTGCACGGTGCGGTAAGCATGGAAGAACGGCGGAAGAAGCTAGGGCAATATTACACCTTGGTTTGGAATGACTCGTCAGGAAACAATCAAGGTAAAGTCGACTTGATTTTTCAATACCAACAAGGAGCCAGTGGCAGCCGAGTGAAGCGAATGGTAAAAACCTTGCCGGCAAGCGATACGAACGGGATCGCCGAGTTTGCCGTCATCGGAGACGACTATTTCGAAGGTGGTAAAGTTTTAGCCTGGAAGGCGACTATTCTGCGCGGTAAAAGAGAGATCGCTTCGAAACAATCTTACCTGTGGCGATGAATTGGTGAATTTACAGATGGGTGATTGACCTGTGGCCACTCTGATTTTATCTTGTGCAGAGCTTTTGCCAGTCAGACGACGGCTTTTTTATTTGTGACTACGGAATGCCAAATTTTAGTCGGTGTCTTCGATGGATTCAGTTGGATCCGTGCTGAAGGCAAAGGCACTTTCATGAATAGCCCTACCTTGAAGTCGTTCGGCGATGAGCGAATCGCCGCAGGTGAGCTGATTTTGGTGGTGGATCTAGAAAACTGTGGCGGGATGGACTCGACCTTCATGGGGACTCTCGCTGGTCTTGCTGCACGACTTTCTACTCGTGATGGTGGTCTCCTACAAATCGCGAATGTCAGTAATAGAAACCAATCTTCGCTGCAAGATCTGGGACTCGACTTCCTGATGGAAATTGATCCTCCTGAAGCTCTTTGGCGGGGGAGTATTGACTCGATTCGGAGTCAATTAAATTTAAGAAATACCTCATCCCCGAGCCAGACTCAGCGAGCAAATCACGTCTTGCAAGCGCACCAAACCCTCGCTGAGGCAAACGATGAAAACGCCGAGAAGTTTTGTAATGTCGTCAAAATCTTAGAAAAAGATTTGGCAGAAAAACAGAAACTAGCCGACGGACGGAAATCGAGCTAAGCCTTTCCGGCATCTGAAATTCTGATTCTCACGAGATGCACTATTTCACTGCCATTTCCATGATCTTCTGCTGCATCGTCATTGTGGCGTTGATATTCGCGTTACAAAATCAGCGCCGCAGAGTTCAAAAAACACAACAAAAATTTCGTGACTTCGAAGGCAAGGAACAGCGGATGTTCACCTTCTTGCACGATCTCGGACAAGCGATTGAAGACGAGCCGTCGCCCACGGTTCTTTCCCGAATCATCGTGGATGGAATCGATAAGGTGGTCACGGCACGCGGCGGTGCGA
>JANORE010000192.1:0-2413 GCA_031415155.1 Akkermansiaceae bacterium
GCGCCTTTTCTTTGATGAGGTCCAACGTCACCGATTCGTCGCCGACGGTTGTGCTGTCCGAGCGGGCGCTGTAGTTGATCGTATCGCTGCCACTTCCGCCATCGAATGCGTTGCGGTGTCCTTCGGAAAAAAATGTGTCATTTCCTGCGTCACCCACATAAGTGCTCTGCAGGGTGCTGACGACGAAGCGATCATTCCCCGAGCCACCACGGACGACATCAAACCCATTGAATGCCGTGAAACCCGTGCCGACGTAAAGGTCGTTTCCTTTACCCAGTTTGATAGAATTTCCTCCTTCAAATTTGTTGAGCACCTTATCGTTCCCACGTCCGGCATCGACGATGTTATCGCCGCCTAGGTCATCGCTACGGAGAAGGCGGATCGTATCATTTCCGCCGAGTCCGCGGATGTCACTTTCCCCGACGAAGCGCTCGTCAAGTTTGTCATTTTTACGCGTCCCGGTGATGATGATTTTTGCCATAATGAATTGGTTGTTTAAGTTAGAGAATTCGATCTCACTGATGAATCCCAGATTTTAATCGGGAAGTTTCATCAAAATTGATTTTTCCTAAAATCAACGAGATCGTGATCGGTCATTTCCAAATCGCCCCCATCCAAGCAATGGCCTAGGAGCCGATCAAAAACCCTTCGCCATCAAGCAAACATCCTACAGGCAATATCAGACCTTCTTCAGGTGCGGCAGGTCCGTATATTCGTGAAGAATCATTTCCTGCCGGAAGAATCGACCAACCGGACAATAACTTCCCCCATGAGCGGGGTTTATTTCCTGACTGATACTCGCTGCCTACATCTGGCTTTGGCGGATTCGGCATCGACATCGCGATGACCATGCCATCCACCGCGAGGCACGGGAAATGATATAGGCCCGAGCGGATCAGTGGCGTCAAAGCACGCTGACTGAAATCATAAAACGTCACTTCATGGCGCAAATCCGTCGTCTCTAACAAATTTCGCAAACCATCTCCCCCCACCCAGATTCTTGATTGAGCGATATCGCTGGATGTCAGGATCGTGATCGGTGCTCCGAAGAGCTCTGAAAACGTCAGGAAGCCTAACGGGATAGAATCATTCTCGATTATTGAAAACGACTGTTGCCGTTGTAGCGCATTGATTTGGCCGATCTGATAGCCGTTAATCCACATCTGTTTTCGTCGATTATTCTCATCACTGCAGAAATCACTCGCCCCGCAGAGACCTCTTTTCAGCATTCGCTTGGACCAGCCGGATGGCCTAAATCGGTCAGTGATCGCATCGGCGGAACAAACGAGCATCTCCTGCTGCACCGCTTTCAGACTTACCTGCTGTGGAGAAATTTCCCGGCCAAATGCCACAGTGACACCACTGATTTTCCAGTAAGGCAGCTTCGCAAAAACTTTGCCTCGCTCGAAGGAAAATATCGAGGCCCACGAGCCATCACACCACATGGGAATCACCGGATGTTTCGCCTTTTTCGCGATCAACTCACAGCCACGTTGCAGCTCACTGAGCACGCCGGTGCGAGTCAGTTGCCCCTCGGGAAATAAGCAAACGAGATCGCCATTTTTTAAGGCATCAATCGTCACACGGATTGCTTCACGCGGCTGATCGCGGCGGATGGTGACGGTATTAAAAATACTTACAAACCAGCGGATGGAGCGCTTCGTCATGAACACCTCGTCCATCACGAAGCGGACAGGTCGCGGGCACACCGCTGAGATGAAAAACGCGTCGGCAAAGGTCACATGATTCGGCAGCAGCAAGGCCCCGCCATCTGCGGGAAGACGCCCCGCATTCACCACCCGAATCCGATAAATCCACCGAATGATCATGCCTCCAATCAAGCGAATCGCTCGGTTCCAAAAATTCGCCGTCTTTCGATCAAGCTTCTTATTTCCCAACCACTCGTCATTCATTCATAAGAAACTTACCCAGCCGATCTCGATCTCGCAAGGCAGACAAAAACTCTTCGAGACTCTGCCTGCCACTTTACATCGATTCGAGAAAATCGTTTCCGCGCTGAATCGTCTGGAAAATCAATCTGCCATTCCGCTCATCATGGTCTTTTGCCAAAAAGCGGAAATCCGACAGACTCTCCCCTTGAAAAGAATTCTGTCCCTGCTTATTCCTCGCTTGGCCAGTGCCACCGCCTCTTTCTTACCATGACTGCCATTACTCGTTGCCTCTCTCAATATTGGTCTTCTTCGATTGGGAAAAAATGGATCGTGGCACTCACCGGTCTGGTTCTCACCGGATTCCTCGCAGGGCACCTTTCAGGAAATTTACTCATGTATGTCGGGCGTGAGGCGTTCAATGAATACGCGGAATTTCTCCATCACATGCTCCATGGCGTGGGCGTCTGGATCGCCCGAGTCGTGTTACTGACCATGCTTGTGCTCCACGTCATCGCGACGAT
>JANORE010000193.1:0-4530 GCA_031415155.1 Akkermansiaceae bacterium
CGGCGGCTCAATGGTCATGCTGGCCAAGGGAAATCGCTCCAAGCAAGTGACGGATGCTTGTCAAAAACACGGCGGCTTTTATCTAGGATCGGCCGGTGGACCTGCTGCGCTGCTCGCCCAAGATCACATCCGCTCACAGGAAGTTGTCGATTTCCCTGAACTCGGCATGGAAGCGGTCTGGAAGATCACCGTCGAGAATTTCCCCGCCTTCATCCTCGTCGATGACAAAGGCCACGACTTTTTCACCTCGTTGAATACCTGCCCGGTTTGTCACTGAGTTCCTACCCGAAAATTTTATGACCAAGTTCCGTCCCTGCATTGATCTCCACGATGGTAAGGTCAAACAAATCGTCGGTGGAAGTCTGCGCGACGATGGTGCAGGACCGACGGAGAATTTTGTCTCCGATCAATCATCGGCGAGGTTTGCCGAATGTTTCCGCAGTGACAAGCTCGCGGGCGGCCACGTCATCAAGCTCGGCCCTGGAAATGATCTGGCAGCTCGCGAAGCGCTTGCCGCTTATCCCGGCGGATTGCAAATCGGTGGCGGGATCAACGAAAGCAATGCGGGGGAATGGCTCAATGCCGGAGCCAGCCATGTCATCGTGACTTCGGCCTTGTTCGATCCTAACGGGAAATTTCTAGAAAGAACTTTGCATTCGCTGGTGGAAAAAATCGGCAAGGAAAAGTTAGTCATTGATCTATCCTGTCGCCGCACTGCGGATGGCTGGACGGTAGCGATGAATCGTTGGCAAACACTGACCGATCTAACAGTCGATCATGCAACACTGGATCGACTCGCGCCGTTTTGTGATGAATTTCTCATCCACGCTGCCGATGTGGAAGGACTTTGCCGTGGGATCGATGCCGAACTCGTGGAGTTTTTAGGCGGCTGGGGGAAGTGCCCCGTGACTTACGCGGGCGGTGCGGCGACGATGGCAGATCTGTTACTCATTGAGCAAGCGGGCCGCGGAGTAGTGGATGTCACCGTCGGCAGCGCGCTGGATCTTTTCGGCGGGATAGGATTTTTCTACAAGGATCTCGTTGCTTGGAACGAGCGTTGATTCGTAGCGTCGTAAGCGGGGGGATCGATTCGGAAATCACGCGTAAATCCGTGCCCAAATAGATGGTTTTGGTGGAGGTGACGGGCGTAATCCCGTCACCTCCACCCGATTGATTTCTTAAGACTGACTCACTGACCCGGTCATTACGGAGTCGCAGTCACAGAGTTCATGGTACTGGTGCAGAGCGTGCCATTGTTATGGCTGGTTAATGCCAGGCCGATGGTCGCATTTGGCGTCATGTTGACCGTTTGAGCAGTTCCCACTTGGGTCCAGAGTGTTCCATTGTCCGAATAGAAAGCCGCAATAGAATTCCCCGTTCGTGTGATTTTTAACCACTTGGGTGCCGTATGCCCCCATACCTGAGTGTAACCGTAACCGCCGTCGGTCACGCCTCTCCATTGGAAAGTTACCCCATTGGCTGGCGTCACAAGCACGGCCGCGTTGATGGCACCGGGTGCGGCACTTTCCCGGATCATCACCCCGGACTTGGCCCAAACATCCGTGTTAGAGATGCTCGCTACTCTCGTCACGACGCTGCAATCACCGTTGGAGTTTTGATACACATAACGGAACGCATCGGCGTTGTTCCAGATGTCCGAACCGGAGCCAGTAATGGTCCAGGTGGGAGAACTGAAAGTGGTGCTTCCGCTCACTCCCACTGCCCCGATATCCGAGGATTGCCACGGGCTGGGGAGATTGCTAGCCGCCACATAGACATCGAATTCGTGAATACTCCACCAGATCGCTGGGACGCTGCCAGTCTGAGTGACCCGGATATACTGCGCATTTTGCATCGGAAACTTCACCGAAGTAAACTTGCCGATGCCGCTTCCCGTGGCGATTGGCGCGCTCCAGTTCGTTCCATTCGTCGAGACACGGATCTCATATCCACGTGGGAAATCACCCTTTGAACCGCTGGTATCGAGGGCGATTTGGTCGAACGACTTTACAGTGCCCATATTGACCTGAAACCATTGTCCGTTCGTCTGGGGAGACCCACTGGACCAACGAGTGCCTGCATTTCCATCGAGCGCAGCGCCAAGACTATCAAAGTTCGACGTAGAAGAAGCAGTTGGCACCCAACCCGTCTTGGCCAATGCCGTGGGTGCTGGGGCAAATACCTCGAACTCGTGAATACTCCACCAAGCCCCTGATGCACTGCCTGTCTGTGTCACCCGAATAAATCGAGCGGTTTGATTGGCTAGAGGAATGGAGAGTGTGGCACTGAGGTTGCTTCCAGAAGCAATCGGACTGCCCCAGTTCGTGCCATCATTGGACACATGAACTTGGTAGCCCCGCGTATAATCTCCAGGTGATTCGACAGAATCGAGAGTAATGCGATTGAAGGTCTTAGGAGATAACATATCCACTTGAAACCATTGTCCATTGGCTTGATCGGTCCCAGTGGACCAACGTGAGCCCCTATCGCCATCAAGAGCCCTCGCCAGAGTATCGATGTTTGAGGTCGATGAAGCACTTGGCACCCAGCCAGCTGTGGGTAACTTCTCACTACCAATACCCTGAGGCATGTTGTAGTAACGCGTATCATTAGATACTAAATCATCAAAAACCATTCCGGTAAGATAAGGGCTACTAGCATTCGCCCCGACCCCGATCCGCATTAAAGGCTGACTTTGGCTTTCTTTAAAGAAGTTAGGGACTGCGAAAAACACACCAGGCGTCTGAGATACGGGCTCTAAAATACTGAGTCCAACTAAATATTGTCCGGCACTCAGGTTGGCAGGTATAGGAATTGTAGCGTTTATCTGGTTTTGAAGAGGAAGCGTTTCATAAAGATTAGAAGCTTTATTATAATTTTCACCCGGACGCCAAGATCTAACATCAACGTTCGGGAGAGTGGTTTTCCACACGATTTGCCTCGTAATTTCATCGATTAAAACCACCGCTACAGGCCAATTTTCATAGAATGGTGCAGAGCCAGTGTTCTTTACCTTGAACTGCACATTCAAGTTGGCTCCTGGCTCTACACGTGGCGTGCTGGCAAACTCAGAGACATGAAAACGATAGCCAAGAGCACTCTGTGCTCTCACCGCGTTGGGTTGAACCATTCCATTTGCTGCCACGTCATAATAGGATAATTTACCCAGTGCAGTGGTATGTAAATCTCTGATACCATCAATGATGTTGTCAGTGAAAAGAGCACTGCTAAATGCGGATGTAGGGCTGGTGCCATTTACATTCTCTTCTCCGTTACCGCGCCAAGCAAATTCGCCTTCAACGATTTGATTTAGGTAGCGACCATTTGTGCTATTAAGTGAGCGAATGCTAGCAGTGACTCCAGGCTGGTCAGGATGGTTGAATGAGTCCCAATAGATACCATAGTTTGGCCTTGGCCACTGATCCATATTGCGGACAGTCAACTTTTTATTGATGAAGGCCTTACCAAAGGCATCATCCATGAGTTCAACAAGTCCATTCCCAGTAATACCTGGATTTTCCTGTTCGCCCCAAAGCCCGATAATACCTGTTTGAACGAAGGCGACCCGGGGATCTTCATCCCATACCTCACCCAACCGCGAAATCAATCGGCTTAGCCTTTGCCTGAACTTCGGGGAACTAATGTCCTCGGTCGGAATATCGGAGGGCCAGTAAGTTCTATACTGACTATCGTAATATGACAAATAAACACGCGGTATTACTTTTACGTTCTGGGCTGGATATTTGCTCCAGAAATAGTCACAGTAATCACGGATCTTCTGCACAGAGTCATCCTCGTGGTTTTCGATAGCGTTCCATGGGATATAGTGATGCACTACAGTTGTGTAGCGGGATTTATCGGGGGCACTGTAAAATTCACCTCGAAATCCCATCAGTGGATTGGTCAGTGCTCCCGAAATTTCTGGCGGGTAGACTGGAACCATCTGAGCTTGCAAGGGAGAGGATGCCAACGCAGATAACGAAATTAGGGAAAATATGTCAAATTTTAGCTTTTTCATATGAATTTTTTTGGTTTTTTATATATAGAATGAAACTCATTATTATGATGAGGAATAAACACAGAGATTGATTGATTTAGTCTACTGCCTTAGAAGTAGGCTATGAAAATATAAAAGGCGAACCTGTGTGGGCAGAGTTTACTCCGTCCACACAGATAATAATCTCACTTAACTAGAGTTTTAACTTTGATACGTTTTTTCACACTGAGTGTTTGTTAGTTTGAATTATACTGGCAAAAACGAATAATTTTTTGCGCGGTATTTGGGTTTTCTTATTTAAGACAACACTAACTTAGCAGGTCAAAAATTGAATGACAATATGCCTTTAGGCATATGTCCATTCGCGTGAATTGGCGTCATAAGCCTTTAATCACACATTCCGCACCTGCGGGGCGTGAATTTTCGGTTAATTGATTCATTGAAAAATGTTAGGTTTGGAATTTTTTTTGGGTTTTGCTGGGTGGTGGTGGGGTTGTGTAGATCGTTTCATCAAATCCCATCGCGGCTAGATA
>JANORE010000194.1:0-3148 GCA_031415155.1 Akkermansiaceae bacterium
AACACCGCTGCGAGATTGACCCACACGGCTCCGCAATTATCGGTCCCACGGGCAGTGGCAAAACCACTCTGGTCGATGCCCTGATGACATTGCTCGCCCCGTTGCCCAAATACAACCTGGCATCGACAGGCGGGCACGAGAGCGACCGCGATCTCATTTCCTACATCCGGGGAGTCTCTGGAACGGAAAGCGCCAAGGGCGAAAACGATCACGTTGCCCGACCCGGCAAGACGACGACTGGCATCGCCGCCACCTACATGGGCGGCGGAGCACAGGTCACTCTGGGTTCGATCCTCTGGGTGGATGGCAGCAGTAATGCCGCCGACGATCTCAAAAAAATCTGGTTTTTCGCCAAAGATATCGAACAGCCGCTCGATGTCCTTCTCCGCCTGCATCACGAGGGTGGCAAGCTGGCGATCACTCGGTTCGTCCGCGAAACAGTCGGCCTGCGAATCTACACGAGTAAAAAGGAATACTGCGCCCAATTGCGGAGTTTTTTCGAAGTCGGTGAAAATGCCTTCTCGCTGCTCAATCGGGCCGCTGGCCTCAAACAGCTCAACAGCATCGACCAGATTTTCCGCGAGCTGGTGCTCGATGATCGCTCCGCATTCGACCGTGCCCTAGAGGTGGCTGCGGAATTCGATGCGCTTCAGGGAATCTATGTCGAACTCCAGACCGCCCGCAAGCAGCGTGACTCCCTGCTACCCGTCGCCAAGCAACAGGAGGAGCTGGAGAAAATCCGAATCAAACTCTCCCAACAGCAACATCTGAAGACGCTGCTTCCCACTTGGTTTGCCGATGTGGCCGCAGCCTTGTGGCAGACCGAGATCGAGAAAATCGGACGGGACTTGGAAGAGACCCAGCACCAGCTTGAGGCCGGGCAGAATGAAGCTGCCCGCTGCCAAGATCATCTCGATGCGCTCCAGCAGCGATACCTCAAGCTCGGCGGTTCGGCCATTGAGGGGCTTGAGGAAACCATCACCACCAACGAGAAACTCGCCTTTGGAATTGGCAGGAATGCCGGAGCCTACCAATCATTTTCCCGCCAGCTTGGCCTCGCAGAAGAACTGGACGAAGCAGCGTTTCAAAAAAACAGATCCTTACTTCCCGAGCGGAAAGCCACCCTCTTGCAGGAGCACGAAAACTCCCGCGACGCGACCTTGGAAACCGCAACTCAACTGCGCGAACAAAAGGCAAAAGCGGTGGCTCTTGAAAACGAAATCCGCGAGGTCAAAGCCCGGCCCGGATCTAACATCACCGCTCAATTTCATAACTTCCGCGAAGCCCTCGCCGCGCATCTCGGGCTTGCGGTCCGGGAGCTGCCTTTCATTGCCGAGCTGGTTGAAGTCAGACCCGAGGAAAGTCGCTGGCGCGGTGCCATCGAGCGCGCGATCGGCTCGGAACGTTTGCGGATTCTCGTGCCGGCCGACCGCTTGCGCGAGGCTCTTTCTTGGGTCAACTCACGTGACAACCGTCTCCACGTCCGACTTCAAAGTGCCGAGGAATCCCCTCCTCCTGCACGGTTTTTCGACGATGGCTTTACCCGAAAACTGAATTTCCGCAATCACCCACTGCGCGAAAACGTCAAGCACCTGCTCGGTCAACGCGACCGTCATTGCGTGGAATCCAGTGACGCATTGAGGCAGACCGACCATGGCATGACCGCAGAGGGCACCATGTCCGATAGAGATGGGCGCTTTGAGAAACAAGATCAGCGTCCGCTCGGAGAGGGTTGGATGACGGGCTTTGATAACACTCACCAACTCCAGTCTTTGGCCAAACAGCTTCTGGAAATCCAAGCTTCTGCCGCACAGTCAGAGGCCGAGACCAAGAAACGACGCCATGCGGAAGACTCCTTGCAACAACAACTCACCATCATCGATCGACTTGAAAAATTGGAATTTCATGAGATCGACCTGCCTCGCGCAGAATACGAGCTGGCAAACCTGCGGCAACGGCTTGCGGCCCTCACCACACCGGATTCGGAAACCTCCCAAGCAAAATCCAGTTACGACGCCGCTCAAATCGAGCGCGAGAATCTTCGGAAACGGATCGATCAATTGAACCAAACTCTCGGCGGCTACAAGACCGCTCTGCAAACTGCGGAGGATGAACATCGGCATGCACTCGCTCGTCGCGGCAAGGGTCTCAGTGAAGAAGACGGCAGACTCGCGGCAAAAGCATTCCCCATTGCCGACCCGAAAATCGTGAGACAGTTAGGTAGTCTCGAGCGCGACGCCCTGAAACGGATGGATGAGAAGATCGAGCTCTCCGAGGAACAGCGGTCCACGACGGTGCAGAGACTGGTCCGTGCCATGGAGAGCGCGAAGCGTGAGGATACCGGTGCGCTTTCGGAGATCGGAACTGAGCTGCGCGATGTACCAGACTATCTCGTGCGGCTCAAGGTTCTTGAAAACGAAGCCTTGCCGGAGAAGCTCAAGCGTTTCCTCGATTACCTCAATCTCTCCTCCGGCCAGGGTGTCACCCAGTTGCTTTCCCACATCGACAACGAGGTTTCGATGATCGAAGAACGCGTCGCCGAGCTCAATGCCACCCTGAGCCGTGTCGAATTCCGCCAAGGGCAATTCCTCCAATTGGAACCGGCGAAGGTCGTTCACGAATCTCTGCGCTCGCTGACCATCGCCCATCAGAAACTACGAGTGGTCGCCATGAGGGGAGAAGACGATCAAGGGGAAGCCCATTATCGGGCACTTGGCGAACTCATCCGCATCATTCGTGAAGCCGGAGAAAATCGTCGGACCCTCGCCTCACAAGCGCTGCTGGATCCTCGACACCGCTTGCAATTCTTCGTCGTCGAGACGGATCGGGCCACCGGACGGACATCCGGGCGGCGGACTGGCTCGCAGACAGGCAGCGGCGGTGAGAAGGAAATGATGGCCAGCTACATTCTCACCGCCTCTCTCAGCTATGCACTCTGTCCCGCAGGTGCCGCTCGGCCTCGCTACGCGACCATCGTCCTGGACGAGGCGTTCTCGAAAAGTTCGCCCGCCGCCGCTTCCCGCATCATCGACGCTCTCCGCCACTTCGGCCTACATCCACTTTTTGTCACCCCGAACAAAGAAATCGCCCTTCTCAAGTCCCACACCCGCTCCGCAATACTCGTTCATAATAAGGCGAAACGCGCGAC
>JANORE010000195.1:0-2560 GCA_031415155.1 Akkermansiaceae bacterium
GGATCGCGGTTGAGCTTGAGGGTTCGGAAGGAACTATGAAGCGCATCGTAGCAAGTGAGCTTACCGAGAGGGACGGTGCCGATTCCGAGGATGAGCTTGAGAGTTTCCATGGCTTGAATGGAGCCGATGATGCCGGGCAAGACGCCTAACACTCCAGCTTCTTGACAGGATGGCACGCTGCCCGCTGGCGGCGTGTGAGGAAGAAGGCAGCGGTAACACGGCCCTTCGAGATGCGGCGCAAAGACGCCAGCTTGCCCCTCGAAGCGGTGGATCGCGCCATAGACGAGTGGTTTTTTGAGAAAAAATGCACTGTCGTTGGTGAGGAATCGCGTGGGAAAATTATCCGAACCATCGACGATGACGTCGTAATTCTGTGAGATCGCCATCGCATTTTCGGGGGTAAATCTCACCGGATGCAGCTCCACTTGGACGTGGGGATTCACTTCGTGCAATCGGGCAGCGGCGCTATCGAGCTTCGGCTTCCCGAGCCATGATTCTCCGTGCAAGATTTGACGTTGGAGATTTGAAGCATCGACGACATCGGCATCGACGAGTCCCACTCGCCCGACGCCAGCAGCCGCGAGGTAAAGCGCGGCCGGCGACCCCAGAGCTCCCGTGCCTATCAAAAGCACCGCCGCGTTTTTAAGTCGCAATTGTCCGGCCTCTCCCACTACGGGGATGAGTAGGTGCCGAGAATAGCGGAGTCGCTCCGCCGATGAAAGACCGTCTGACATGCAGCGAGATCTTCGCCATAGAAGTGTCATCGGTCAAAGGCAGAAAAATCGGAGAATCCGGTGGCGCATTGCGCCAAATTAAATGACACCGGAGAGCCAGCGAAAAAGAAGCTGAACCAGGTCGTTGCACCACTCAAGAATGACACCAAATGAAATCACTATCTGGTATTGATTCGCTAGATTCGTCAGATTCGCGGTTGACCACTCTTCTCGCTTCGGGCCCACGCTATCTAAGGAATCAGAGAACCTTTTTGTGGCCGGGTTCCTTAAGCTAAAATTCACAAATCATCATGCAAGTCAGGATATTCGCTGGAAAATCCAGATAACACCCGCTAAAGCCACGAAAGCTGAACCGGCGATTTGCACTTGCCGCGTCCATTTTTTCAATGGCCAGAGAACGAGAAACGCGCCGATGAGGACGGTGATTTGTGCTAACTCGACGCCTACATTAAATCCTAACAGCGGCCCCAGGAGTTGATCGCGAGGAATGCCATCCAGCTTCTCCGCGAGGACACTGGCGAAACCTAAACCGTGTAAGAGTCCAAATCCGAAAACCAAGATGAGTCGTTGCTTACCGAGTTTTTTGACGAATAGATTTTCGATTCCGATCCATGCAATGCTCACGGCGATGAGGATTTCCACCCATTTGCTCGGGAAATTTACGATCCCGAAAACTGATAGAGAAAGTGTGATCGAGTGAGCTAAAGTGAATAGCAAAGATTGGCCCAATAAGGGTTTCCACTTCGGCAACAGGAGAAATAATCCGAGGATGAAAAGCAGGTGATCCAACCCTTTCGGCAAAACATGAGAAAATCCCGACTGCAACCAGCCACCCGTAATCGGCTGCGGCGCAGGAGTGAATTTCCCGGAATCTGTCTGCTTCAAAAGTCCCAATTCGCCGCCCGGCAAGGTGCTGATCACTCGTGGCTCATCGCCTTCCTCGACGAGGATGATGAGTTCCGTTTCTTGCTCGCCAGACCAATGCACTCGCAGTTCGCCAGCACCGGATGCGGGAGCGATCAGCAGCCGGGTGGAAAGCAAGGCGATGTCTCCCGCTTCTTCCGGTAGCGTCAATTCCGATTTCTCGAAATCGGGGAATTCCACCCGCCATGCCACATCTTTCCCCGCGAAGGAAAAGCGCAGGAGCTTACGCAGTGTATTTTCTGTCTCTTTACGAATCCGCGCAAATTCTTCGGGTGAGGATTTCATCACCTCAGATCGTTTCAACGGCAGGCCACCGGGAACACTACGCGTTTCCGGCAACATATAGGCGATGTCCATCTCGCCTAACAGTCGCCATTCATTCTCGAGCTTAAGAAACTCTAACTCCACCGAGGCGACTTGGTGCGCCGAAGCCGAAACCATCCCGAGGAAAAATAACAAACAGGCAAAAATCCGAGTGCGGTTCATAGGTAAAATCTTGCAGCTACGCCTATGAGCATGCCCGCATGAAGTAAAGCCCTCTGCGGTAACAGGCAACCAAGGAAATCTCCACAAAGCAGCTCAAAACCAATTCCACTTCGCCCACCGCAACCTCGACCTTTCCCACAGCGCAGGCTGGTGCAATGACCAAAAGACCGAGAAATCCAACGGTCGCATCGTCACCCGCACCGTCAACCATCGCCTCGACTGGATGAACCCGCCACCGCGTTCCAGAGCCACATTCGACAGCATCGGAGCATCTAAAATAGCCGTCACTGGGTCCTGGACACCCTCAATTCGCGATTCCCTTTTGCAAATCTCTCATGCTCCACAGCGTCCCCGCCAGCGGGCTGGCGGCTCCTCTCAGTTTTCTCGCCCCATCTTTCCGCTTTGGTCCGAATCGT
>JANORE010000196.1:0-6126 GCA_031415155.1 Akkermansiaceae bacterium
GCTAACCAAAGAGTCTGCCATCGCCCATTTCAATAACAACGAAGGTAGGCAAACTACGCCATGGCCAAATTTTGGCGGTAAGTGACGTGGCGGTGGATTTCATCCGCCATACCAAACAATCAAAACAAGCCGTCATGCAAATCCCCATGGCGCATCACCTTCCATTGCGCCAAAGCCGTTGCGACATCGATTCGATCTCAATGTTTCTTCCGGTGTGTTTCTCATCGGGCTTAATGGACTGATAAGACGGGTCGGATCGATGAGTTCGCAGACGCTCTCTGCGTTGATGTTGCCAGTGCTTCTTACCGTGTTTGCCGAGATGCTGGATGCGATTGCGGTCATGAGAGATGCTGTTGTATGTATGCGAGATGTCGTTGTTTTGGACCTCTCGCAAGGCGACGGATGTCGTGAAGAATGTTACGAGCTTGTCTCAAATGAATGCTTGATCTGAAGAATCATTTCTGGTTTTTCACATTATACGAAATTTTTCGTGTTGTGCGATTCATGAACCCTGCTCCCCTAAAAATGATGTCTGCTAAAAAAATAACCCCCAAGACTGCTAAGAAAAAATCAACGAAGATTGCTTCAATCCCAGTAAAAAAGGGAATCGCGCGTGCTCTAGTCGTGAGTCTCACCCATGTAGATAGGAAAAAGTACGGTGGCTGGGATGGTCGCGGTGGCTGTTATGGTTGTGGCATTGATGCGGCACGTATATCTGAAGCACTTCGCCTGAGCGGCTACCAAATCACGGCACTCTCTGACGAGGCGGCTAACAAAAAATCTGTCCTGAAGGCGCTCCAGAAAGCGGCTGCTGATACCAAGTCAGGAGATACGTTTTTCTTCTATTTTTCTGGCCACGGTGGGCAGATGCCAGATGCGACTGGAGATGAAGCACCGGAGGCTGGTGGCCGCCCCGGTGCGGACGAGACGCTCGTGCTCTATGATGCGGAACTCGTCGATGATTTGTTAGATGATGTATGGAAATCTTTCCCCAGTGGCAGCGTGGTTTATATGCTGAGTGATAGTTGTAACTCGGGGACAAATTACCGGGATCTCTCCACTCGCGGGCCGACGCCGATCCGTCCAGTTTCACGTAGTGTTTCGGCGAAAATGAAGGCGGCGTTACTGCACATCGGCGGGTGTCGGGATGCCTTTACGGCGGCGGGAGAGGATGATGGTGGTGTGTTCACCAAGGCTTTGTTACAAGCTTGGAATGGCGGGCGCGGACCGGGAAATTGGAAGGATCTGCATGAGGCCGTTTGTTCTGCGATTACTGGCCAATTTCCTCAAATCAATACCTATGGTAAAAATGTAAAAGCACTTCTTCATGCGCCACCGTTTCTTCCTTGGTCGGTGACTTCGGCTAGAGAGAAGATGACTCAGGATTTCCCCGAATCTGGAGAAATTCCATCGCACGCGATCGAAGAAGTAGAAGTTGGAGCAGCCATGGCACGCGGTGCCGAGGGTCCACCCATCGGTGAAACTCAAGCACGGAAAGCGACGCGCTGGCTGATGACTCACTTCGGCGACTCACTTCGCCGCGCCGGAGAAGGCACGCCCTTCGGTCCCGATATTTTATGTGCCATCGTCTGCCAAGAAACGGCAGTCTATTGGCTACCTTTATTGGCCAAGTTAGAGAAAGATCCGAGCTTTCAAGACGATCCAAGTGAGATTGTGGATTTGATTTTGGGCCGCTGTGTGTTGGATGCGAGTGGCGATTTTCCGGGCACTCACCGCAGTGCATTTCCAAAAGATACCGCCGCTTTCCGGGATCGTTATGGCAGTGAATTCGCGAACATGCTGATCGAGGAGGCGAACTTAGGCCGCGCTGTTAGAGGTTTCGGGCCGAAGCAATGGATCTATAAGGGCTACGGTCTTTTCCAATACGATCTGCAATTCGTTCTGGAGGATGAGGACTTTTTCCGTGAACGGCGATGGTATGATTTCACCGCGTGTTTGGAGAAATGCCTGCACGAGTTAGAGGAAAAGCGGAAGCGTTTTCCGAATGATCTTTGGGAAACAATCCGTGCCTATAATGGTGCGGGTCCGCGCGCGATTCAATATCGCAAGAATGTCAAAATCTTTGCGAAGTGGACTGCCGATGAGATCGCGAAAATGGCAGGGCCGGTGACGAGAAGTGTTCCGAGTGCAGTCAGTGCTCGTGGTGGGGATCTCCCCGGCTCCAAGCCCAGGCTGACTCAAGATAAACTCGCGGAAAAGCTCGCTCCTTTTAATCTCGACCGCACCAAGCACCCGCTCGTCGTTGTCGGCATTCGTGGCTATTATAAAGACACGATGGGTGTCCCCGGAGTGAATGATCGTGGTATTTACGACGATGCGATTTTCATCGATACGCCGGATACGTTCGCTGCGTTTAACGGCAATACCGATCCATCAAAACACAAGCCCGGTTCGGGTTTCGGCGAGAGTAAAGGCATGGCGAAGCTGAAGCCGGGAGCTTGGTTCAGTTACAAACTCGACTTCCACGGCAGCAAAGTTTTCGGGCCGTATCGGGCGATTTGCCAGCGTCTCGGGAAAGTCACCGTCACCCGCGATGGTAAGAACGGGAAGGATTACGAGGATACGGGCGACTTCGGGATCAATATCCACAAAGGCAGCTTTAATGGCACTTCCAGCCTCGGCTGCCAGACGATTCACCCTGACCAATGGCAGAGTTTCATCGCGATGGCCATGGATTTAGCGAAGCGCTACCACGGCGATCATTGGGAAAAAACCGTGATTCCTTACATCCTGCTAGAAGATTAAAAGTTCCACTTTTCTCAAAAAACCAAGCTCTCGTTCTTCTCTAAATTTACACCCTCAATCTCATGCCCAAGCCATTCATCCAGCTCAATGCCGCCGAGTTCAGCGGCCTCCTCAATCCGATCAAGCTCATTCGCAAGATCGACTCGATCCACCTCACGTCTTCATGGCGGCCCGCCCAGCACCAGTTCCGTGGTCAAGAATCGCTGGATGAATTGCATGATTTCCATGTCCTCGAAAACGGCGATACCGACTTGCCCCAGCATCTCACCATCGATCCTTGTGGCTCTCTCTGGACAGGCAGAAACTGGAATATCCCGCCGCTCAGTGCTCGTGGGTTCAGCGGCAATCATCAGTCCGGTCCATTGCTCATCACGCTGATCGGTGATTTTTCCAGCGGCGCGGATCAGGTGACTCAAGAGCAACGCGAGGCCCTCGTCACGATCTGCCTCGCCCTTTGTTCCCACTTTTCCATCAATCCATCTGCCATTCACTTGCTGGGTGATTTCGTGAAACTCGAAGGCTCTAACGATGCCGCCCTTCGCGAACTCGTCACCGATCCCAAATGGCTCGGCACCGCGACTCCAGCACCCAAGACGTCCGCTCAAAAAAAACCTGCTACCGATCCAGCACGTCTCAATACGCTAGGCCGAGTATTCTCGCTGCTCACGGCCACTCCGGGTGCGGGACTTGTCCAGCGAGTTCTTGATGAAAGTAGCCGCAGCTCGGAATCCATCGACTACTCGGCACGGTCGCTCCAGCGCTGGCTTGGCGAGTCTGTTCCAAGCGATGATCAACTCCAGAAGATGAAGCCGTATTAGCAGAATTTCAAAAAAGGAAAATTCATCAAAATCCGAAGAATCCAGTCCATCCGCGCCGATGTCGATGCGCTCTTTGACGAATATTTACCCAACGCCCTCAAGCACCGTCATCCTACACAGCCTTTGCCGCTCGTGCTCTTCGCGCACGGCGGACTTGTCCCTGAAAAGGGCGCCCTCGAGTCTGCGGCGACTCACATCCCATGGTGGATCAGTAACGGGGCATTTCCGCTCTATTTCATCTGGGAAACAGGCATTTGGACCACTTTAGGGAATTTGCTAGAGGCCGAGATTGGCCGTTACAAAAAATTCATTCCCTGGTTCCGCGAGAGCGATTCACGCGGCGTCACGGATTGGATCAGCGATCCGGCTGTAGAGCTCATCGCCCGCTCCATCCAAGGAAAACGTATCTGGTCCGATATGAAAGAAGCCGCCGAGAAAACCTTCTCAGCCGGTGGTGATGGTCTCTATTTCATCGAGAAGCTCGTCGCCTTCCTGGCTGCTCATTCAGACAAGATTTCGCTGAACCTCATCGGCCACAGCGCGGGTTCCATCTGGCATGCTTACCTGCTTGCAGCCTTGCTCAAAGAGCGCCCAGAGGCGAAAATCCAGACTCTTTCTTTACTCGCTCCAGCCATGCGCAGTGATTTATTTAAATCGCATTTCATGGGCGCGTCCGGTTCTGCGATTGAGGAGCTCACCATTTTCACCATGGATGACACGCGCGAGAGGGCGGATCACTGTGAGCACGTCTATCAGAAATCTTTGCTCTATCTGATCCACCACAGTTTGGAGAACGACCAGAAAGCATCAATCCTCGGAATGGACGTTTGCCTGCGTGCCGACCGTGAGCTTGCCAAGCATTTCGGCTTACAAGGCAGTGCTGCCACCAGCGAACGTGAAGTCGTTTTTTCCAGTGAAAGTAACCGGAACTATAACCCACGTAGCAGCTCAAGCAGCCTCAGCCATGGCGGATTTGACGATGACCCCGATACACTCGGCAGCATCGCCCGCCGTATTTTAGATCGGCAAGACATTGTTGGATTCCCCGCGTCTCAGAAGCGTTCTAGCTCAGATCCTGCCGACGCTCTTGATGAAGATCAGCAAGAAATCCTCACGCTCCTCCTCGGCTCGCAAAAACAGCCGGGGAAAATCAGTCGGCCCGCAGCCACTTCTAAATCGGCCTCGTCCCACCATGGGAAAAAGCCCGGTCACTACGCCCTCTGCATCGGCATTGATCAATATCCAGACCCGCGTGCACGCCTGGCGGGTTGCGTCGCAGATGCCCGCCTGTGGACCAAGACATTCACCGAGCGCGGCTTCGAAGTCATCACTTGCCTTGATGCCTCTGCCACCCGTGACGGCATCGTGCAAGCGATCACCTCGCTCTTTCGCTCCGCTAAATCTGGCGATGTCATCGCCATCCAGTTTGCAGGCCATGGAACTGAAGTCGAAGATCTGAATGGAGATGAGCAGGACGGTGACGCCATTGATGAAGCCTTCTGCTGTTACGATTATGCCAGCGGAAATCTCCTCATTGATGATGACCTCGGCCAGCTCATCTCAGATGCACCGGATGGTCTCAGCATCACGTTCTTCATGGACTGCTGTCACTCCGGCACGAATACCCGCTTCGGCGGGCCGCTCACTTCATCCGCCAAAGAGACCGGTGTCACCAATCGTCACCTCGCTCTCCGGGCCGATGAAATCGCCAACTATAAAGGGAAACGAGGCCAATCCACCACCACCCGCAACTCTGCGGCCCACTCAGGAAACGAATATCTGGACGCCCGGGAAACTCTCTTCTCTGCCTGCCAGCCCCGCCAGCTCGCCGGAGAACAAAATGGTCACGGACTCTTCACCCTCGCTGCTGTCAAGGCTCTCACCGAGAGCCCACTCGGCACTTCCAACGAAAAGCTCCATCAGCGCATCACCGCCCTCATGGCCATGCACCCCAACCAAAATCCCGGCCTCCACTGCGATCCCTCCCTTCACACTCGCCCTTTCCTCACCTAGTCATGCCCCGCCGCCGCATGATTCGCAGTAGCCTCCCGCCGACGCTACCGCTGCATCCTCCGCTCACTGCCGAGTTCGACTCATCCACTTTTCTCCCGCGCCAGATTTTTATCAGCGGGGACTCTCCTGAGGTGGACATCGAGATCGAACTCTCCTTCGGCGATGTCACCGAGACACCCTCCAAGGTCATCCTTCTGGGCCAGATCCAAGGTCTCGATCCCGCAGCTGCCACCACGGATCTTGACATCGGCATGAACGGCGCACTCTTCCGCATCCTGAACTCCCGCCAATCCTCAAAAGGAGCGGGTGGCCTTGAAATCGTTCCCACCGGTCGTCACCCAGTCATGGCGGAACTCATTGCGTTCCTCAGCCTAGGTCCATGGGATAGCTTCACGGGTAAGGTTCTTGCCAGTGCCAGCTCCACCGCGCTGCGCTCACTTCTGGCCTCCCATTTCGACGAATTTTCCACCATTCTCACGGGCGGACTCCTCCATGATCAAGGCGAAGCCGCATCCTCCTTCGCCCTCAA
>JANORE010000197.1:0-2313 GCA_031415155.1 Akkermansiaceae bacterium
AAATTTCTGCAATACCACCCACGCGGCATGAACCATAGTCGATGATTTTTACCTGTCCGCTCGAATCAAGTAGGATATTATCCGGCTTGAGATCTTGGTGCAGTGTATCCTTGCGATGGAGTGCGCGCACACCTTCAACAATTTGGCCGATGATCCCAACGACTTGCTCCACTGGCGGACTTGGATTTTGTTCGCTCCAACGACCGAGTGTGATCCCATCGACAGCCTCTAGCACATAGTATAGAAATCGACGCGGTCGAGTCCTGCGGATGACTTTCGCCAGATGTGGACTATCCATTCTGAGGCCGATCCATTCTTCCAAAGCAAAACGTTCGAGGTAGGACGGATCGTCCTCAAAGCTGATTGACGGAGTTTTTAAAACATAACTCCGGTGGTTGTCATCCATGTCCGACACCAGATAGAGCTGTGAGTTTTTCGAGGCGGAAATGATGCGCTCGACGAGGAGTCCATCGATGGATTGGCCAGGAAGAATGTCTGGGGGAATCGGCAGCGTGGAGAGCTGGCGGAAGACATCATCCTTATCGCTATCTGGCAGCGATTGGACTTCAAGAAGAATGCACGAGCGATTATCCGGGCTTTCGAAAGTCGCGGCACCGAGGACGTCGGCGCAGATTTGTGAGTCTGGATTTTCCCTGAGAATCGACTCCATCTCATGATCGGCGATCTCGCCATGAATCCCGTCTGTCGTTAAAAGAAAACGGTCCCCGGCTTCGATGGGGAAATTATGATAGTCGATGCGTGGCGACGCCGTCAGGCCAAGCGCTCTTGTGAGGTAACAAGTATCGGCAGAAACATGGGATGAATGGTCGGTGGTGATTTGCTCAAATCCATCAGCTCGCAAGCGATAAAGCCGACTATCGCCAATGTGAAATACGTGTGCAGTTTGGGATTTAAGAACGACGGCGGTGAAGGTGGTGACACAGCCTTTTTCGGCAGCGCGGAAGCCTTGACCTTGAGAAAACAGCCAGCGATTCAGTGCGGTCAGGACACGTTGCCCTGCCGTTTTCACCTCCCAAGATTCTGGCGTTTCATAGTAATCCGAGATGAAGCTGATCACGGCGGATTCCGCCGCGATTTTCCCCGCGCTGGCAGCAGAAACTCCATCGGCGATGCAAGCGACGATACCCTTGGTGGGAAGCAAGCTGGCGTCGGGAATGTGGATGCCAAGGCAATCTTCATTTTCTGGCTTAGGGCCAGCCGAGGTGAAGAGGCCGGTCGCGAGTTCGATCCGACCGGTGAGATGCATGGTCATGTTATTATCAGATGAGCGTATCTCTGGCGAGCGAGTTTACCCCACTTCGATCAATTGCACGGAACCATCTTCAGCCACTTCCGAGATATGCCCTTTCGGTTCGCTGAGGAAGTAGGAAACCGCCAGGCCTAGGATGGAGGAAGCCGCGATGATCATAAAGAATTGCGATGCAGGAACCATGGAATAAATAGTGAGAAAAATCACACCGCCGACATTTCCATACGCACCTGTCATCCCGGCGATTTGCCCCGTCATGCGACGTTGTATCAGCGGCACCATGGCGAATACGGCACCGGCCCCAGCAAGAACGAAAAAGGCACAAACCATCGTCACTAAAATCGCCATGGAGAGAGGCCAAGTCCGATCGATTTGTGACATCGCCATGTACCCACATGCAAGACCTGCTAATAAACAAATCATCGTTCTACGGCGTCCAAATTTATCACTGATCAAACCACCTAGCGGGCGGGCGGTGATAGCCATAAAAGCAAATGAAGCACCCACAAAACCTGCCTTAACGGTGGTCAATTGAAACATTTCTTGGAAGTAAGAAGGTAGCATCGATACCACCGCCAGTTCAGAGCCAAAGGTGATGAGATAGGTAATACTTAAGATCGCGACTTGTTTAAAAGGATATCGCTGATGTTCTGGCACGAAACCTGTTTTTAGCATCTCCTTGTTGACTTTGAAAATCTGACTTGTCTGAAAAGCGAAGAGGATCAAGAGGAAGATATAGATAGGATAAGTGGCAGCTTGCGAAATAACATTCAGACTAACAGGTGAAAGCTTCCACGTGAGTAAGGCCAATGCGCCATACATCGGTATATTCATAAGCATCAATGCCCAGAAATCTTTACGACTCGAGACTTCCAGCCCACCACTCTTCTTGGGCTTGAAGTAAGTCGCCCCTTTGGGTGTATTTCTAACAAACCGATAGAAGATAAATGAATAGATAAAGGAAATGCCTGACATGATGAGCAGGGCATAACGCCATCCATGATCACCACCAAAAACAGCAGCAAGAGTCGGTAGCGCGATCG
>JANORE010000198.1:0-12898 GCA_031415155.1 Akkermansiaceae bacterium
AACATCGGCCGCAATGCAGGCGGCATCGACCGTTGCTACTTTCGACCGGTTCCATTGATCTTTTGGCGACGGCAGCGATTCAGCCAGGATTGCCTGCGGATTTACGGTCACGTTGTCTAACAACGACCCGTGAATTGATGGTCGATCTACTATCGAGCCCAATGTTTGATCCACTGGATGGTGGGATTTTTTCAGCACGGCGGGGCACCTCATGGTTATTTCCTACATTTACTCGGGATTGTGTTTCACAGGCTCGGGCGGCAGTTTCGTTGATCAATTGTTATCGGGCAACGGGTGACAATCGTGTCTTGGAAAAAGCACTTCAGATCATCGACTTTGCTGAGAAATCTTATCTAACACCGGAAGGTTTGTTTTCAGTTGGATTGGCGGAACCACCCAAGCCAGCGAATTGGTTTTGGACCATTGAAGACATCAAAAAAGAACTCCCTGCGGCGGATGTAGCTTGGTGGATCAAGGCGACCCAGATGAAAGAAGTGGGTAATTTGCCAGGGGAAATGGATCAAAATCGCGAGTTCTTGCGAAGTAATAGTTTGGGGATGGTGATGACTCTTTCAGAAATAGCAGCCTCCCAATCTCAGTCACTTGAGGCTTTCAAGCCACGCTATCAAGCCGCCTGCGAAAAACTACTCAAAGTGCGTAACAACCGCATCGGGCAGTCGGCACGAGACGATTGTTCTCATGCGGGTTCTTCTTTTCGGATGGCATCTGCATACGTCGCTGCTTTCGGTGTCACGGGTAATGAAAAATATCGGGTAAAAGCGATCACGTTGATGGATAAATGTCGGACGGCATTTAGTAATGGTCCACAACTCCGCCTATTTTCCAAAGATGCTCCCAAGTCCATCGGCGCAGGCAGAGCGTTCTTATACGGCTTGGCACTGCAAGCGTCACTCGACATTTCAGTGATTGATCCAGAGAAAAAATGGACAGATTGGAGCGAAGATATTGCCACCACTTCGGCCGAGCTTTTCACAGGTTCCGGGTTTCTCAAGGAATGCCCAGATGATGCGAAAATCATCGATCTTCCGGTCACGGATCTGATCATGGTATTCGACGATTCCACGGCTGGCCTATTTGCCCAAGCAGAATGCCGTCTCGCGGAGCGCGGCCGCCCGTTGGTCGAAACATTCAGTAAATTAGCGACTCCACTGCCCACTTACACCGTCGATCAACCGCTTCTCCATACGGATCTCTTACTGGCAACCGTCGCTCGGCACTTCAAGGTCACGATCGTGAGTGGTGGCAATCTTTCTCCTGAATTGAAGCTTGCTACCCAGCGTCTTCCGATGCGGAGTTTTCAATATCGTGCAGCGACATCCAAAAATGAAGTGCCCGATGGATCGGTGATGGTGATCCTTGGAGATGGTCAAACCCGAATGATTTCCACCGTCGCAGCTCTACAACAAGCAGTCTTGCCCTTACCCTAAAAACAATCAACTCTTCTCTAACCCTATCTCATCGGCACATCACCACGCGATTCATGAAAAAAAACTCAATTGTCACATTTTGTTTATTGATAAACTCACTGCCTTGTTTGGGCGATACCTTCACTCTTAAAGATGGTTCTTCTTTTGAAGCGAAAATTATCAGTGAAGTGGGAGATACCTATGTGCTGGATGTCCAAGTGACCAAGAGCATTAAAGACGAACGGAAAGTTTTAAAATCGGATGTGACTAAAATTCAAAGCGTCAAACATGATCTTGTCGCATTTGAACGGATCCAGAAGTTTACCCCGACTCCAGATTTACTTTCAGCAGATGAGTATTCGCTTAAAATTTCAGCGGTTGAAAAGTTCTTAAATCTGTATGGCCAAAGCTCCAAGGTAAAAGATGCCACTGCCATCCTTGAAACACTCAAGTCCGAAGCGGCACAGATCTCTGGCGGAGCGATCAAGTTCAACGGAAATATGATTTCAGCGGCAGACTATAAATTGAACGCCTATGAGTTAGATGCACAGGTCCAAGATGCAAAGATTCGTCGTTTTTTAAAGGCGGGCCAGACGGTTCAAGCACTGCGGGCTTTTACTAAGTTTGATGTGGACTACAGCGCCACCAACGTCCGTCGTGCCCTTTTACCATTGATCAAAAAAGCCATGCAGGATCAAGCCGCGGAAGCAACGCAGCTCTTGAACACCCTTGAGGCTAGGACCAAGGAACGCGAAACTGGTCTCCAGCGGATGTCTGTTGAAAGCCGTAGAATCACCGTAGCTGCCATGGCCGAAGAAGATGCGGCTTTCAAAGCGCAATACGACGCTGAGTTACAAGCCACGGTCGGCTGGCCCACGTTGAGTCCCTTTATCCAAGAATCGCTAGACGAGACCCTCTCGTTTTCGGAATCGGAAATGGCGAGAATCCAAGAACCTCTAAGCTACACCGGTGATAGTGGTAAAGCCTATCGAGATGCGTGGGCGTCGATTCACCATGGTGAAAATCCGGAAGCGATCAGCACCGCAATGAGCGTCGTCACCGAAGCGCTCATTCCTGAGCGCTATACCGCCAAGCTCGAAGCTGCTGCTGCCGCTGCGACACCTGCCGAAGAAAATTAGTTTTGATTATATGCCCACTTCACGCACTGCCAGTCGCAACCGCAAAACTGCGGAGACATCCATCGAGCTATCGATCCATCTTGATGGTTCGGGGATCTCTCACATTGACACGGGTATTCCGTTTTTCGATCACATGCTGACCTTGTTTTCCAAACATGGTTTGTTTGATTTGGAGGTGAAAGCCGAGGGCGATATCGAGGTGGATTACCATCACACCATCGAAGATACGGGCATCGTGATCGGTGATTGCATCCGAGAAGCACTCGGCACGAAAGAGGGGATCCGCCGTTATGGTTGCGCTTATTTACCAATGGATGAAACACTTGCTCGCGTCGTCGTGGACTTGAGTAATCGCCCTCACTTGGAATTTCATGCACCCGCTGGAACGCCGTCTGCACCGAATATGCCATTCACTCTCGTTGAGGAATTTTGCCGTGCGATTGCTTCCAATCTGCGGGCGAATATCCACGTCGAGTTACTCTATGGTCGCGATGGTCACCACATCGCTGAAGCAATTTTCAAAGGACTCGCCCGCGCTCTTCGCGATGCTTGTGAACGAGATCCTCGGGTCAAAGGAATCCCGAGTACCAAGGACGCGCTGTGAACGTCGGCATTATCGATTATGGCGGTGGTAATTTGCGCAGCGTTGTCAACGCGTTGCTCGCGCTGGGTGAAACCCCCAAGATCATTGCCAGCCCAGAAGAGATCGGAGACACGACGCACTTGCTGCTTCCGGGCCAAGGTGAATTCGGGGATTGTATGGAACGGTTAAAGAAGCGTGGACTCGCTCCTTTTCTCAAAGATTGGATTCTCAAAGATCAACCGTACTTTGGAATTTGTGTGGGCTACCAAATCCTCTTCGATTCCAGCGAAGAAGCACCGGAAACTCAAGGCCTAGGAATCATTCCGGGCACAGTCCGCCGATTTTTGAACGAGCCGGGATTAAAAATTCCACACATGGGCTGGAACTCGGCAATCACCCGGAAGAGTGAAACATCCGTCTGGAAAGGCCTCGGCGAAGAACCTTATTTTTATTATATTCACTCCTACTTCCCGCAACCTTCTGACTCAGAATATATAGTGGCGGAAACGACTTACGGCACCCAAAAATTTGCCGCAGCGATCCAGCGAGGCCGCACGTTCGCCTGCCAATGCCATCCCGAAAAAAGCCAAGAAATCGGCCTCCGCTTGATCCGCAATTTTCTCGATCCGTGAATGACGGAGAGTAAGATTTCCAGTTTCAAATCTACAGGAAGCAACTAGCTTTCCCCAACGACATGATCACACTTACCGCAAAAGCCGTTGAAGAACTTGGAAAACTTCTTTCAAACCGATCACAATCTCACGAATCTGGTTTACGCCTCGCCGTTCGGCGCGGTGGCTGTGCGGGTTGGCAATACGAAATGAAAGTGGCACTTCCCGAAACGGGAGACCAGATCGTAGAGACAGGTGCCGCCCGTGTGATCATCGCGGCAGATAGCTTGGATCGCTTGAAAGATTGTGAAATCGATTTCTCGGATGATCTTACCGATGCGGGTTTTAAAATTCATAATCGGAATGCCGTGCGGTCTTGCGGTTGCGGAACCTCGTTCGAAACGGCTGATGAACCTCAAGCCGTGGCCGATGGAGAAGCATGCGGTACACCCTGAATATTTAAAAGATCGTGCCTCGCAACGTTGAAGAATCATCACCTGGGCGTCCTGCCTATTTCTGGTGGCTACTCGCCAATGCCCTCGCGCTGTGCTTCGCCGTGATCAGTTGGGCGGTTTGCTTGGATGTTTTTGGGAATCCAGAAGTCCCCCGGAATTATGAAATTCTCCGAAAGCTAAAACGCCTGCCCGTTTTAAAACGTTATACGATCACGGATGTCCCAAACGGGAACTCCCTCGGACCCAAGGAACTCTATAAAAAATATTTTGGCTACTCGGACGAGCAGTCCTCACGGATCAATTCATTACTCACTCGAAACTATATCTCTAATTTTGATCGGCCTTTATTTTTAACCTACGTGGAAGGCGACTATCAGATTGATCAAATCAGAAAACTCAACGCGACAGATTTCATCAATCCTGGGTTTGTCATCCGGGCACGAGCAATGGTCAAACCCGATGATTTTACGAAGCCAATGCCATATCCAGTTTTTATTGAATATCTCGTTCCTACGAATGAAACCGATGGTATATCTTCCTTGAAAATTGGGAGTCTCGTAACCCTCAAAAAAAGCCCACACGGTGCCGCAGTCATTCACATCTCCAAAATACTAGACGATGGGGATCCCGCGCTCCTGCTTGCCGTAATCCCGATCGTTTATGGTATGCAACAACTGGCAGATTCCAGTTTCTCAATCGAACCGCCTGTCCAAATCTACCCGGCTACGAAATTCCCATTATTCCGTTAGCCCACAGTTTTTGAAGTTTTCCCAAGTGATGACTTAAAAATGAAACCAAGCGGAAGGTTCATCCTGATACGCACAAGATAACTCGACATGTGGATGGCTCAGCTCTGCCAAGCATTGGCGAAGCTGTGAAAGAATCATCTCTGGAGTATTGCAATCCGAACTGAGATGGCCGAGGACGATTCGCTTGAGCGTCGGATGCGAAATATCTTTGATGAGTTCGGTGACTTGTTGATTGGATAAGTGCCCATGCCGCGAACTGATCCGTTGTTTGATCGACCAAGGGCGTTTGGTATCAGCCTCTAACAATGAATCATCATAGTTTGCTTCCACAAAAATTCCATCCAAGTTGCGCAGTCGTTCCGTCATACTGCGAGTCACAAATCCAGCATCCGAAATGAATCCAAATCTCCGTGATTCATGGCCTACGACAAAGCCAACAGGATCGACGGCGTCATGCTGAATCGCGATGGCTTCAACGGCGATGTGATCAATCGCAAATGCCTGACCCGCTTCAAAAAATTTCCAGGTTCCTCCCTCAATTCCCATTTCTCTCACAACTCGTGCGGTGGCCGCTGTCGTGAAGACAGGGAGCGGGTTTTGCTTCAGAAATATTTTCAATCCGCGGACGTGGTCTCCGTGTTCATGAGTGAGTAAGATTCCACTGAGTGATGCTGGCTCGATTCCGATTTGCCGCAGTCGAAGTGATAACTGCTTCGCGCTCAATCCAGCATCAATCATCAATCGAAGCCCGCCGCATTCGATGACCGCCGCATTTCCCCCACTTCCACTTCCCAGAACCGCAAATCGCATGATGTAGAAAAGGATGTCTTGTCACAAAAATTCGTGCAAGAACTTCGGTGCATAAATCATCCACTGACCCTCGAATCGTTGACTTTAATGAAAGGCGAAATCACTCGTAGCATGCAGTGGTCACTTTTCTGAGGCACCACCACTCGGTTGCTGACGGGGGTGAGATGTTGGGTGGTATAGGGATAGTCGATCCGTAAAATGAACCACTCCGAAAGTCACATGCCCGGAATCCCAAGTCCGCCGGTGAGCTTCTTCATCTCGGCGGCGGCTTGATCTTTACCTTTCGAAATCGCTTCTTGCACGCCTTTGAGGACCAGTTCTTCGAGGAACTCTGCGTCGCTAGGATCAATCACGGATGGATCAATTTTGATCGAGATCACTTCACCCGAGCAGGTGGCGATGACGTTCACCTTACCGCCGCCGACGGAGGCACTGACGGTTTGAATGGCGAGTTCTTCTTGCTTTGCAGCGAGTCCAGCCTGCATTTGCTGGGCCTGTTTCATGAGTTTAGCGATGTTCATCAAGAGTGGGTGAGTTGGAAGTTTTCAGAAATACGATTTAGAAAGTGCGATGCCACTGTTTTGGCATGATGTCGCCGGAATGGTAAACAAAATACATGATTCGTCGATTCTTTGGTGCGATGGCCTACGATGAAGCAGGTTAATTTTCGGCTTCCTGAAAAACCGACGGATCATGCACGACGAATCCAAATCAGAAATCCAAGGGTTGACCGTGGGTGAAAACTTTGCCAAACAAATGCCGAAATGTTTTCTGTGATTCGACTCCGAGCTAAACTTGTCGCCGCCATGATTTGGCGGATCAGGTCGGTGCACGGAGTTTAAAATAGGGATTTTTCATCTAACCAACTCTCCGGAACGCCGCCCAGTGGCATGGTTCCGGGGATTTAACGAGTCCCGCCTGTCACGCGGTCGTTTCGGTTCTTACTCGAACTGACATGCACTTGAAAAATGATGACTCCTTTGACTGCCGCGGCGTTTGGCTCATGCTCGCTTCGGTCATTCTATTTGCGGCGAATACCTTGTTGATCCGCGCCATCTCGCAGGTTGCACCAGCCGCAGATGGCTGGGTAGCAACGATTTTGCGGGGAAGTGTCGGACTCGTCGTCGTTTATGTCCTATATGGCCGAGGCCGTGGACTCGACCTGAAACGGATCTTCAGAGGATCGCTCATCACCATCCGTGGAATCGTCGGTGCTCTGAGCATTTTGGCGTTTTATGTGACGGTGGTGGAACTCGGAGCGGCTCGTGCGGTGATTATTAATCTAACTTATCCGATCTTCGCCTCGGTCATCGCTGCGATTTGGCTCAAGGAAAAACTCAGCCGCGCAGCCATGGTATGGATGCTCATTGGCTTCTCTGGATTGATGATTTTCCTCAGCGGAAATGGACAATGGATGCCGCTTTCTTGGTATAGCTTGCTCGCACTCGCAGGAGCATTTGGTGCGGGTTACGTCGTGGTCATCATCCGCCGTCTGCGGCATGATGAACATCCTGCGACGATTTACGCTTCGCAGGCATTTTACAGCCTGATCGTCTCCGCACCCTCGGCGATGAAAATTGCAGAGCTTCCCTCGCTTGCTTGGTATGCTTTGACGATTGCGGCGGTGATTGTGACGTTCGCCCAATTGGTCATGACCAAGGCTTATCAATCTATGTCCGTCTCGCGCGGCTCCTCGCTACAAATGTTACTGCCACTGGTCACTGCATTGGGTGGTTATTGTTTCTTCAACGAGTCATTCAATCTTCTAGAAATCGGCGGCGCGTTACTCACACTTTTAGCCACATGGCGAATGGTGATGAGCCGGTAACGGGGGGGGGCGATACCATCATTTGGGTCCGCTTCAATGAGGCAACACGTTGAAGGAAAGCATGCCGTTTTTTCCTCACCACTCCAACAGCGGATTGCAAGGGTTGAAAGGGGAGTTGTGAACGGAACTTGTCAGAAAGAGAGATGGTGACCATGTTGACGGGGATGACAAAAATGACCTTGCTGACGGGTGGACTGTGTTGGTGTCATTGATGTCAATCTTGTCAGCAAAGTCCTCAATCCCGCCAACCAAGTCCCCAAACCCACCCCGCCATGGCCGAGCTTTTTGACAAACACGGCGGATTCCGGAAGCTGCACTCCTTCACCTTGGCCACACTCGTGCAGCTGGAAACCCTGCGTTTCTGCCGCCGCTTCCTCACCCACGACCACCGCGAGTCGAAGGAAAAATTCTACGACCCCAAGGGCCGCCAATACGACCAGATGACCCAGGCCGCCCGCAGCGGGCGCCAGAACATTATCGAAGGCTCGGAACGCTCGTCCACCTCCAAGGACACCGAGATGAAACTCACCGACGTCGCCCGGGCCAGCCTCAGCGAGCTGCGCGGCACTACGAGGTTTTCATCATCGACAGCGGCGAGCTGCCCTGGTCCGTTCACTCCGAGGAAGCTCGCACTGTGAACGCGATTTCCATCGACCCCGCGCCTTTCCAGGACGACATGGTCCACGAGTCCGCCAAGCACGCGCTGGAGCAACGCCGGAAATACGCCCGTTGGCTGGATTCGGAAGACCCGGTGGTCGCTGCCAACGCCATGCTGCTCATCATCGGGCGAGCCTTGAACATGCTGAAAAGCCAGATCGCCGCGCAAGGCAAAGCCTTCGAGGAAAGCGGCGGCTTCAGCGAACGCCTCATCACCCGGCGGCTTGAAGTCCGTGGAGAACAACGCAGCACCGAGCCGTCCCCGCCCTGCCCGCAATGCGGCCTCTCCATGCGCCGCCGAAAGTCCGCGAACGGAGAGTTCTGGGGCTGCACCGGGTATCCGACGTGTAAAGGAACGAAGAAGACATGACACCATTGACCTAATTGTCACCATTGTCAGCAACGTCAATAAATTCCCCTAAACCATGAACTAAACCGAAACCCGCGTCGAGATCATCGACCTCGCCCTCGTCGCAGCAGGTTGGGTCGCATCCAAGGCCACGGGAAACGCGCCAAAGCCCTCTCCGCCGACTACGTCCTAGAATACCGGAACACGAAACTCGCGGTGGTGGAGGCAAAATCCTAGGAAATTGCTTTCACCGAAGGCGTGGCCCAAGCGAAAAACTACGCCACCAAGCTCTCCATCCGTTTTCATCTACTCGCTTAAGGACGGCATCAACGACGGCTTACTCACGCCCTTCAAGGTGAAGCAAATCCAGACCACCATCGACTACTACACCTACACCTCGGACGACACGGTGGTGGAAGGTGAAATCGAGGTCGGCAAGGTTTACGAAGAAGCTGACTTCAACCGGAACAGTATAAAATCTGGGTTGCCCTGATCGGCAGAATACCTTGCAGTAAGTCCGTGCGACACGAACCCATTTCTTCTGATTTCTTTGTCCGCAATCGTAATCATTTGCGTGACCGACTAAAGCCGAATGGGATCGTCATTCTGCATGCCAATGATATTTATCCCACAAATGCGGATGGAACGATGCCATTCAAGCAAAACAGTGACCTATTTTACCTAACGGGTGTTCATCAGGAAGAGACGATATTGCTGCTGATGCCAGATGCCGTGGATGCCAAAGAAAGGGAAATTCTTTTCATCAAAGAAACCAGTGATCAAATCATAATCTGGGAGGGAGAAAAACTTACGAAAGAACAGGCAAGAGCGGCAACTGGGATTGAGAGGGTCGAATGGTCGCATCATTTTCATACATTTCTTCACCGCATGGCTCCACAAGCGGAGTTGATTTACTTAACCACGAACGAGCATTTAAGAGCCAATGTGGTTGTGGAAACAAGTAACGCGCGCTTCATCAAAGAATGCCAACTCCGCTATCCTTTGCATCGCTACGAACGCCTCGCACCGTTGCTTCACCGCTTACGAATGACCAAAGACGCGGAAGAGATCAAGATCATGCAGCGAGCTTGCGACATTACGGAAGCCGGTTTCCGCCGCTTGTTAGGTTTCATCAAGCCAGGCATCGGTGAATGGGAAATCGAGGCGGAGCTACTTCATGAATTCGTGCGCCGTGGATCCCGCGGCTTTGCCTACACTCCTATTATTGGGAGCGGGAAAAGCGCTTGTGTTCTTCACTATATTGAAAACGACAAAATTTGTTTAGATGGTGAATTGATTCTCATGGACGTCGCTGCTGAATACGCAGGCTGGGCGTCTGACCTTACTCGGACGGTGCCAGTGAACGGGAGATTCACCGATCGTCAGCGCGATGTTTATCATGCGGTTTTGAGGGTCTTTCGTGGAGCAAACGAGCTTCTTCGCCCCGGAAATACGCCGATGGAATATCAGAAGCAAGTGATCGAGCTGATGGAGCGTGAACTGGTAAATCTGGGGCTTTTCACCGCGAGGGAAGCGCGGGCGCAAGGACCGGATAAGGCACTCGTGAAAAAATATTTCATGCACGGCACATCCCACCATCTAGGTCTCGACGTGCATGACGTTTCTCCACCGCATGAACCCTTCGCAGAAGGTATGGTTTTCACCATTGAACCTGGGATTTACATCCGTGAAGAAGCGATGGGAATCCGTATCGAAAATGACGTTGTCATCGGAAAGCATGAGAATTTGGACCTCATGAAAAACATCCCGATTGAGGCCGAGGAAATCGAATCAATCATGCAAGAGCAAGCATAGGTGGTTCCCGCTGTGCATCCAACTGGCTGAGATTTGTATCCCGAAATGGGACGAGCTGCTTTTTCGCCCACTCAAACGTCTGAATGTAGCTCGACGACCAATCCGCTCCGCGTGCATCTTTGAAGTGCTTGATCAGCTCCCCGAGTGAAATGGACTGATTCTTTTTCTCCAAATCCTTGACCCACGCGGCGCAAGCGTCATCCAGCCCTTTGAATCCATAGATCTGAAATGTCTCATGGTAGTAATTGGCAGTTTCCAGCAGCTTTTGTCAGCGGATTTTTTTCCGTTAAAACGTTAAAATTGATTGGTGCTGGTTGATCGGGCGATGTTCCGACATCGCCTGTTTGGACAAAAAATTCAAACCAACCAACACCATGAATCAACAAATAGGGATGCAGGCCTCGGCACAAGCTGGGATTGAGAATTTTAAGGGGATTTACCAAGAGCAGCTTCGCAGCATCGTGCGCGAGGGGCTACTGGCAATGTTCGAGGCGGAAGTGACTTCGCTGTGTGGCGAGATTTATCGCCCGACAAAGAGCGTGTATCGCCGGGCGGGCAGCGAAATGGTGACCATTCAGACGACATCGGGCAAGGAGCAGATCTCCAAGCGTCGAGTCCGGGAAATGCTTCCTAACGGTCTTGAGCGGGAGGTGAAGTTGAAATCCTACAGCGAGGCCAAACGTCGCAAAGGAATGTTTGACGAGGTGCTGGAATCCATCAGCCACGGGGCCTCAGGCAAGGGCGTGGGGAAAATGTTAGGTACGAGCAAGAGCACGATTTGCGAGAAATGGAAGGCGCGTAGCAAAGAGTTGTTAGAAGAGTTTCAAAGCCGTGATCTATCTGAAATTGATGTGGTAGCGATGATGGTGGACGGCATTTTCCCGGGAAAGGAAAACTGCGTGGTGGTCGCATTGGCCATCGATATCCACGGGGATAAGTATTTGTTAGATTTCGAGGAGGGCAGCAGTGAGAGCGCGGAGGTGGTGAAGGATTTGTTCGCGAGATTGCACGCCCGCGGGCTCCAGGCGGGGACGGCGCGAAGGTTGCTGCTCGTGCGCGATGGTAGCGAGGCGATCGCCAAGGCGGTGAGGCATTTTTGGCCAGATGCGGTGCAGCAAGAATGTCTGGTGCATATCGAACGCGGGCTGTGTGGGAAGCTTTCCTGGAAGCATCAAAGTGAGGTGGTGAAACGGATGAATCGGCTGCGTGGAGTGCAGGGCGCGGAGGCGGGTGAGGAAGCTTTTGGGGAGTTATTAGACTTTGTCAGAGGGAAAAATCTCGCCGCCGCAGAGAGCTTGGAGAGGCGCAAGGAAGGGATCTTGGCATTTCACCAACTCAATGTGCCAGCGACGCTCAACGTGACATTTTTAAGCACCAATCATATTGAAAACGTGATGCGCAACGCTCGCGGTATGATCGGCAAAGTGTGCCGCTGGGATGCGAAGACCGATCAGTTGTCGCGTTGGATGGGCGTTGCATTATTACGGGCACAAGAGGGCTTTCGCCGAGTGCGTGGGCATCAAGAGTTGGGGGAGCTCGTCACGGCACTCGTGCACTGGCTCCTGCGTCTCGTCGCTACGCTCCTCACCGCCTCCACCAGTGCACGCGAGTGCAACCAGCGGTTCGGAGCTTGCAAGTGAGTTCAAGTTTACTTACCAAATGTCCATCAACTAGCCCGTTGAGATTTTAACAATTTAACGGAAAGAAAAATTTCCCCAAAACCTGCTGGTGAGGCATTTGTGGGATTAACGCTAAACGATACGAGATTTACTCCCGGAGCAAGCTGGATGCTTTGCGTTTCAGCATTCGCGTAAGTCAGGCCAAGCGTAATTGCGCTGAAACATAAGCAAGACCAGAATGACTTTAAAAAAATGACGCTTTAGCGAGGCTTTTTCGTAAACTAGCCATATTTTTAGAGCAACAATTCATGCATCGTATTGAAGCGATGATTGACTCGACTTGACAAGTGTCTTGATGTAAAAATTACGTAACAGAGCGAATGAAAAATATTCATCGCAGATCGCATTTTTTCGCAAATTCAAGCGGCTAGCGTAATCGGTCAAGTTGGCACTGAGACAGCTTTCTTCAATTCACAAAATGGGGGAACTGCGTTAACCATTTTTGTTGATTCGGCTTGCGTGGCTACTCGCTCCTGTCTGAGACGCGCATTCTTTCTAGCCCTCGCAAAATAGCGCTTTCTCGATTCATTGCCTTGTTTATCGATCCCTGATTTTTTTAGACAGCGGAAGTCAATGGATTCAGCAGGATTGTGAAGCGAACTTTTGAAGCGCTTCCTCAGCTCTCTGAAATCAATTCCGGCAAGATCGCAAACCCATGCAAGATCGCTTTCTTCATCAGCATTGTCGCTTAGCCATTCCAATGCTCGGCTCCTTTCCTTCATCGCAGCTTTTTTACGGCTTTTGCTGCTCGCATCGATAATGGCTTGGATGGCAACCGCGATCCAGAGTGCCCGAC
>JANORE010000199.1:0-3391 GCA_031415155.1 Akkermansiaceae bacterium
CCAGCGAGTTGCAAGCTCGTCACGGCACCATCTCGCGATGCTCTCTGTCATTTGGTCATTCGATTTCCAGCGACGGTTTACGCACTTCATCATGTTTTGATTTCGAGAGTCGTTTCAATGAGGCAACATGGCGGTCGCATAACAACTCGTGTGCAGATCTTTAAAGTTTGACGATTTCACGAGCTTCACTCATCAATCGAATGCACTATCCGAACATCTTTACATCTAACAGTTAACTTATTCAAATCAGCGAATCTCATGAAATTAAGCTCATCTAAACTAACGATCCTTTTTTTAACAGTCGGCATGCTCGGCGAGAATGCCATGGCAGCTTCGGTTCTAGCGAATGCATTTTCGGGGGAAGGAAATGAAATGCTTGCCAATGTGCTTGGCACATCAGGCAATACGACCACCCCATTTCAACCTGTGTCGGGTGCTGGAGGATCCACGCATCCTCTCGCCGGTGGAGGAAACTTGGAGTTCAATGGTCAGGCTTCCGCTACAGCGTCCTATAATTCTCTCCGTGCCTCTGCCTCTGGATCACTGACCAATTCATTTTACGATGCGGCTTACGATCATGCGAACTCGACTGGCGTTCCTCAGACTTACTTTTCACAGGGCAGAGCTGAATTTACTCAGACTTTGCTGCACGGAGGGACTGCTGTGAACTATACTTCCACCTACGCGCTACACGTCACAGGTACTATCAGCGGTGACGCGAGAGCGGCGGTGACGATCAGCCTGACTCATGCTTCAGAAACTCCTCAAACGTGGTTCTACGATCTGGTC
Source organism: Akkermansiaceae bacterium (assembly GCA_031415155.1). Taxonomy (GTDB): domain Bacteria; phylum Verrucomicrobiota; class Verrucomicrobiia; order Verrucomicrobiales; family Akkermansiaceae; genus Luteolibacter. The sequence continues at coordinate 790 of JANORE010000199.1, forward strand.
GGGAACTATGATTTGATCATTTATTCGCAGGCTTACGTTCATGGTGCCTTCGCCCAAGAGTTTTCACTTTCGATCAATACGCTCTACTCTTTCGGTACGATCGGCCTCATGGATGGTGGGAATTACAGTGGAGCCGCAGACTTTGGAAACACTCTGGAAGTCGTAGGCATCGATGTCCGTGATGAGTCAGGCGTTCTGATCCCTCAAAGCACCCTCTCCAGTGACTCTGGCCAGACATTCAACATTATCAACATCCCTGAACCCTCTTCTGCGCTGCTTGCTTTTCTAGGTGCCGGCTTCCTCTTCCGACGTGGACGTAAAAACTGATGTTGCATGGCCTAGTCCAGCAGGGCCGCCTGCAGGCAGGCCATTTCCTCGTCCAATGCTTCGCGGGAGCTGACTCCTTGCGCCAGCTCATCGCGGATCAGCTCTTTCCAACGCCGCCGGAGACGCATGGAAATAGTGCGTAAAGCGGTCTCACTCAGACCGAGGCGCTCACCGATGATCGCGTAGCTTTCAATTTCATGGTCCTTCGTATCTGGAAAAAGTGCCGCATAGAGGTCTGCCTTGCCCGAGGCTTGGCATTCCTGCTGGAGCCGGGACTTGGCCTTGTCCAAGATTTCCATGGCCCAGATGCGGTCGAAGGCGCGCTCGGGAGTCTCCGTGTCTGCGGCGAGTGAGAGGTAGCCGTGCTCCGCTGAATCTGCATCCATGGATAAATGCAATGCATACCCGCCACGTTTTTGTGCATGATTTTTTGAAATCACATCGCTCATGTGATTCCTCATCCCAGCGAGTAAAAATGAACGGAAGCGCCCTTTTCCCGGCCCCACCTGAGATAGGGATTGGCGGGTTAGCAGCGAGGCGATGAAGCCTTGCACCACATCTTCTGCGTCCTCCCGCAGACAACCCCAACGCCGGGCATAGGCATAGAGCGGCCGCCAAGCATCGTGGCATAAACTCTCCAATGCATTGCATGCTGACGAGCCTTCCCCATGAGCTGCCGTGAGGACGAGGCTCCATCGAGTCGTGTGAAATTCGTCAGCCATCACCACACCATGGACAAAGATTGCTCCCTGTTTCAAGAGAACAATCCAGGTGCGATTGAAAAATTGCCTGAGTAATGTCAGTTACCGATCGCCATACAATTCCAAGTGATCGTATAATTAACGGGGTTCGGACTCGTGTTGAGCAGCCGAGCTTTGCAGCTGTTATTCGTGGCTCCATAGAGGATCAATTGCACTCGGTAGAGCTCGCCGATGGTACCACCCGTGACGTCGATGTCGCCGACAAATACTCTTGGCGGGCTGGTGAAACTGCCGCCAAAGACGATGCTTCCTTCCGCAGAGAGTCCGTGACCGGGCAGGACCGCACCAAAAGTGGCCGTCGTAAAAGCATGGATTTTCAGGTTAGTGCCACTACTCGCGTTATAGACGATTCCTTTACCACCGTTGACCGTCATCGTTCCAGCCACGGACGCATTTCCGCCTGCGGTGACATCTCCACCGGCAATCACGTCGTTGTCTGAACGCACCGCTGTTTGGCCACGTACTGTGCCAGCCACATCGAGAGTGTAAGTCGGAGATGAATCGTTGATGCCGATTAAACTACCGCTCGAATAGATTGAGGACGAAGCGAGTGAATCGGGCGCATCAAATTGAGCGATACGCCCCGTCGTGCCACTGACCGCATCGGATTTCTGCGAGTTGAGTGCATAGGGCACCGAGACGAGTTCCTGCGTCCCCATATTCGTGTAAGCCGTGCCGCCAGCAGGATCGATTTCTAGCTCGGTAAAATGCAAAAAAGTGGACCATTGGATCGCCGAGAACGTGTTGAATAGAGCGGTTCCCTTACCGATTTGTAGGTTGAATTGCCCGCCTGCAGTGGTCAGAGGCGTATGTCTTTCCTGATAGACGATAGTGCCATTGGTCGCCGTGCGGCGAATCGTCACGCGGAGACCCACGGTGGTATTGGCGATGGGCGTGCCATCCGGCTTGCGGGCCACCGCTTGGAAATTCACTGCTTGAGGCACGGCGGCTTGCGACGGCAGCGTCGCACTGACGGCCATTACTAAAATGAGTAGGCGGGTTTTCAGAAGTCGATGTGTTTTCATAGTTGATGATTTGGTTGGAGTTATTTCATTCCGCCATCAAGGACGGAGAATTGGATGCGAAGGAATCCCGGTGCCGTGCCGGTGAAAAGTGCGAGAAGTGAGCTCGAATCATTCACGGAAGTGCTGACCTCCGCTGCCGACCAACTCTCCAGATTTTTACTGCCCTGCACGGTCCACAAGACATCGGTGCGCAGAGGATCTTTTCCCATAGAAATGTAGAGCTTGCCGCCCGGACCTATGGATGATTGCGGACGACTAACGCTGGCAGAGGAATTCGGGTTCGTCCCCGTGGCATATTCCATCAGATTCACCGCGCCATCCGCGTCGGGATCACCCGTCGGCCCACCGAGCAGACCAAGACTCGTCGTCCAGAAGTCAAACCGTGAAGGAAGCTGATAGCCGCCGTGGAGTGCTGTCCCAGAAACTGCCGCCGGACTGATCACCGCTTCGCCGATGGTATAGCTCAGGCAAACAGAGCCCACAGCCACC